>JAFQMU010000028.1 GCA_017421085.1 Desulfovibrionaceae bacterium
AGCATGATTTGCGCAGTGGGGTTATCGGCAGGGCTCGGTGTATTCATCAGCATTTCCGGGGCGCTGGGTTATGCTGTGAACGGCGTTATGGAGCAGGGTTTTTCTGGGGCAGGCCTGCCCTGGGGCGCCCTTGGTTATGTGCACTTACCGGCCCTGGCGGCAGTGATGCTCACCGCCTCCCTGGCTGCTCCGCTGGGGGTAAAGCTGGCCCACAAAATTTCCGAGCGCCGCCTGAAACTTGTTTTCGGGCTGGTGCTGCTGCTTATCGGCATGGGCATGCTCAGCAACCTGGTGCTTAATATATAGTTCAAGAACCGGGTTGAGCCTGGGCGGCCGAATTTTTATGCACTGAAATGCACTGCCAACCCTACCAGAAATACCCCGATAAGGGCCTCAATCAGTCCGCTCCAGCGCAGAGTATTGACCGGCAGCTCACTCATATAGACCAGCCGCCTGCGCATTTTTCCAGGAAAAAGAAAATAGGGCGACCCCTCCAGAAACAGGGCCAGACCCAGGCCCGACAATATCCATGGCAAATACTGCATTGGTCCACCTCAAACTCATACTCATACTTCCGCTCCCGGCAGCGGCCCGAAATTATTTTCCGGCGTCTCCCCCGCTGCCCGCAGCAATCCCGGTCGGCCTTGGTCTGCCGACCGGCTCCTCTTTTTCAACATAACCCTTCTTCCGGCAAATATCCATAGACAGAGCGTTCCCGGATTAAAATTGCATCCTTTCCGCAGTTTTTAACTTATGGTCTTTTGAACCCGCTTATGCTAGACAGAGCCTGCACCTGCACTTTTATGCAGCAATATTTAAACCTTATCCGCCCGGCGGCAAACAAAACGAGGTTCTGTTGAAATCTGACTTTCAAGCCGAATTCTGCCGGAATTATCTCGCCCGCTACTGGTCTGACATTTCTTATAAAATAACAGAGCAGATAAATATGCTGCCCCCTGAGGGGAGAAGACTGCCGATATATCTGCTGGGAAACCCAGGCAAGGGGCTCAGGGCCTCGCTGTTACTCTTGTGCGCTGAAATGTTTGGCAGGCTGCCGGAGCAAGCCTGCGCCCTGGCTGCCGCCCTGGAGCTTACCCATGCGGCTTCGCTGCTGCACGATGATATTCAGGACGGGGCTGCTCTGCGCAGGGGAAAACCCTGCGCCCATTTGCAGTTTGGAGTAAAAGAAGCCCTGCTGGCGGGGGATGCCCTGCTGGCGGCAGGGCTGAGGATTTGCGCTGACTTCGGACCTTCAATCTTCAGAGTTTATACCGGGGCTGTGGAAGAGATGGTGCACGGGCAGATTATGGAAAACAGCGCATCCGGCTCCAGTGCGTATGAAGCGATAATTTTCAAAAAAACCGGGAGTCTGATGGGGGCGGCCTGTGAGATGGGGGCGGTTCTGGCCGGGCAGAACAATCAGACCAGGGATAGGCTGCGCTTGTTCGGGCGGAACCTGGGGGCGGCCTACCAGCTGGCCGATGACTGGCGGGATTTTCTGCCGGAAACAGCAACAGGCAAAGATCAGGGGGGTGACCTGCTGCGGGGAAATCTGACCCTGCCTGTGCGTATCTATCTTGACTCATTGCCCGCAAATGAGCGCCGCGCACTGCTTGAGCGCATTCAAGCCGGAAGAATGGAAGCGAATGAGCTTGAGGCCGTGTGTCGGTCTGCCCATGCCCCGCAGCTTGAACTGCGCTGCCGGGAGCGTTTGCAGCAGTTTCTGAATATTTGCAGAGAGAGTCTTTCGGCGCTGCCTGACTGCCGGGAAAGGTCGATTTTGGAAGAAATTGCTGAGCAAATCTTTGCCAGCATCAAAACCGGCTTTCCGGCAACGGCTATCTGATAATCTGATTGAGCCACTCAACCACTATATCGGGCGACTCTTTATGGGCGGTGCTGCGTCTGAGCATCCGCTCCACCACGTTGCTTCCGCGCACGGCAAGCCCGTCAAGCAGTTTCGCCCCGGGGCAGGCCGCAGCCAGGTCGGAGTAAAATTTCCCGGAGCCGCCGCCCCCGTGGGTGCAGAAAGGAACTAGTGTTTTGTCCGTCCAGTCGGCTGAGGCCAGAAAAGTTCCTACCGGCGGGGCATAGGTGCCGTACCAGATTGGAGAGCCGATAAAAATAAGGTCATAATCGGAGATATCTTTATTGAAAGGCCTGATTTCCGGCAGAATTCCAGCTTCGTTGTGCTGTTTTGACGCTTCCAGCACAGCATTGTAACTGTCAGGGTATGGGGTCAGCATCTCAATTTCAAAAAAATCTCCCCCTGTCTGCTGAAGAATCCATTCCGCCACGATTTTGGTGTTTTGATTTGCCGACTGAGAATAGTACACCACCAGCGTCTTTCCATCCGGCTTTTTATTCAAGGTCAGAGTAGGTTCATTGCTGCGGGCGCAGCCGTAAAAAAATACAGTCCCCGCTGTCGCCGCAATTACAAACAGTAAACAGAAAATTTTCACAGTTCCTCTCTTTGTTACGGGTTGGAATGGCGGAATTTTTAAGCTAACCCCAAAACGTCTTACAGCGTTTCTGGGTTGTTCAGCATTTCGGAGTCGTGTGTTGGCAGCCTGTCTGGTGGTCTGGTTCAAAACAGACCGGTAACCATCTCCACAACTTCACCGACAGTTTTATTTCCTGAAACCACCAGAAGCACCAGAAAAGCCAGAACACCCAGTAAAAAGCTTATCGTCATCCGCATCAGTTTGGAGCCAATACTGGGCTGCTGGCTGCGAATTTCCTCGGCTGTTCTCTGGGGCGGGGGAGTTATCGGCATATTGCCTCCTGTTTTGCTTAAATCAAGTTTATGTTCAGAACGTTTTTGGCATTCAGCCTGATTTCATGTCGGGCCTTGCTTATGCCGGCTCAGATGATAATCGCATTCATGCCTGCCTGCAAGAAAAGTTTATTTCTGGGGGGTGGATGGGGAGAGCCCGAGAGGGGAAGGCGGGGGAATCATTTCCCTACCTTCCCCTCTCGGAAATTTTCTGAATCAGCTTTCCCGCTGCAATTTGTGGAAAGATTTCTCAGACCACCGCTCCAATAAGCAGGTTGTCGCAGTGAATAGCCTCAAAATACGGTTCATTGGTTTCCATCAGGTCGCTGAGCTTTCTGCCCATGATTGCCTGCAATTCTCTGGCGCTGTAATTGGACAGGCCCGCGCCCACGGCATCTCCGTCAGCAGTGACCACCCGAACCAGATCGCCCGCCATGAAATCGCCTTCAACTGCAATTACCCCAGCTGGCAGAAGGCTTTTTCCTCCGCTGCGCAGGGCCCTGGCAGCCCCTTCGTCAACGGTCACTTCCCCATAAACATTCTGGTTATAGGCCATCCAGAATTTACGGCGCGAGATGCCGCGCACATTGGCGCGGATCCATGTGCCCATTTCTTCGCCTTCAAAGGCACGAATCAACACATCCTTCGCCTTGCCGGGCAGGATAAGCGTGGGCACGCCAAGCTGCGAGGCGCGTCGGGCCGACATCAGCTTGGAATACATCCCGCCGGTGCCCACACTGGTTTTGCCCCCGCAGAGCTCATCGAGATCGAGGGCATGAACGTCCTCTACGCAGGGCATGATTGTCGCCCCGGCGGTCTTTTCCGGGTTGGCCCCCAGCACTCCGCCCACGGTAGTCAGATTAATGAACAGGTCAGCCTCTACCAGATTGAGCAGCAGGCTGCCCAGGGTATCGTTATCTCCGAACTTCAAAAGCTCCTGCACAGCCACGGTATCGTTTTCATTGATTACAGGAATCACGCCCCAGGAGAGCAGTTGGGAAAAGGTGTTGCGGGCATTCAAAAAACGCTGGCGGTTGCTCAGGTCATCGCGGGTGAGCAGAATTTGTGCGGAAATAATTCCATGCGCGTCAAAGAGCTGGTCATAGGTATGCATCAACCGGCTCTGGCCGATAGCCGAAGCCGCCTGTTTGCCGGGCACGGCATTAATGGAGCTTTCTTCACGCAGCACAGCCCGCCCCGCGGCCACCGCCCCGGAAGACACCAGCACCACGTTTAAATCTTTGGAATGCAGGTAAGCCAGCTGTTTAACCAGATTTTTAATTACATGCAGGTCAAGGCCATGCTCGTTGGTGAGCACGGCTGAGCCTACCTTGACTACAATGCAGCGGGCCTGCTGCATTACCGCCTGTTTTTCCGCTTGCCAGTCCATGCTGTTACTCCTTGGTCCATATGACTTCTATGTCGGAATAGTCGTCTTCGTCAAAATCGTCTTCCTCCTCCGCTTCATGCGGTCTGGAGGCAGCAGCAAACAAATCTTCAGCGGAGCGGGGAGTGATAAAGACATCGCTTTGCGGCAGGTTGTCGTTAAGTTCCCACATCGCCTGCTTCAGTTCTTCAAGTCCTTCTTCCTGAAGGGCTGAGATAAAAAATATTTTCCGGCCATCCGCTCTGGCCCGCTCTTTGAGTACCTCCAGCGATTCTTCATCCAGCAAATCAATTTTGTTGACCACTTCAATCTGGCTGCGCTGAGCCAGGCGGGGCTCAAAGAGGGCCAGCTCCTCATTAATCAGGCGAAAACCGGCCCATGGGTCATCAGGGTTGATATCTTCCGCACTGAGGATATGCACCAGAAAGCGGGTGCGTTCCACATGCTTGAGAAAGCGGTGCCCCAGGCCCTGCCCGGCGTGGGCCCCTTCAATCAGCCCGGGGATATCGGCAATGACCAGACGATGTTCATAGTCGTCATCATCGAGCATTACCCCCAGGTTGGGCGACAGGGTGGTAAAAGGATATGGCGCAATTCTGGGACGGGCCGCCGACACTTTGGAAATAAATGTGGATTTGCCGGCATTGGGCAGACCCAGCAGACCGGCATCGGCCAGAATTTTCAACTCCAGGCGCAGGGTCAGCTCCTCGCCCGGCTCGCCCGGCTGTGCAAAGCGCGGGGCCTGCATGGTGGAAGACTTGAAATGTTCGTTGCCCTTGCCCCCCTGACCGCCTCTGGCGATTACTTCACAGAAGTCCGGGGTGTTCAGGTCGGCAATCAGGCGTTCTCCCTCAGGGGTGATTTCGTAAATCAGGGTGCCGAGGGGCAGCTCCAAAATTACATCATTGCCGTTGCGCCCATGCATCTGGCTGCCTTGGCCGGGCTGCCCGTTTTCAGCCTCATAACGCCGTTTCAGGCGAAAGTCGTAGAGCGAGAGCAGGCGTGCTGAGGTCTTCACGATTACGTTGCCGCCCGCGCCGCCATCGCCCCCGTTTGGGCCGCCTCTGGGGATAAATTTTTCTCGGCGGAACGACACGCAGCCTGCACCGCCTTTTCCGGCCTTTACTGATATATGAGCTTCATCAACAAATCGCATCTTTGCGCCTTACTTTAATAAAAGACTGCCGCCCCTTTGCGTCAGAGCATGGGTGAATATAGAAGCAATCGCAGAGCGCAGAGGGACGCATGCCCCCTGCTTTAATCGTTGCGGCTTGCAGCTGTGCGTATATAGCGTACAATACAAAAAGGCGAAAGAAGCCTTTCAGCTCCTTTCGCCCGGTAAATCAATTTTCAGCAATTTACGCCTGCACAGCTTCAACAGGAATCACATGCACTCTGGTGCGGGTTCTTGTTTTGCGCACATACTTTTCATATTTGACCACGCCGTCGCAGGTCGCATAGATAGTATAGTCGCGTCCAAGCCCAACGCCCTGACCAGGGTGAATTTTGGTGCCGAGCTGACGCACCAAAATGCTGCCGGCAGAAACAGCCTGACCACCAAAAACTTTTACGCCGCGGCGCTGACCTTTACTGTCGCGACCGTTACGGGTAGAACCGCCTGCTTTCTTGTGTGCCATGATTTAACTCCTTACGCCACAATGGACTTTACGCGAATGGTGGTATAGTCCTGCCGGTGGCCCTGCTTACGACGCGAATCCTGGCGTCTGCGCTTCTTGAACACTATAACTTTTTCACCGCGGAAATGTTCTACAACTTCCGCAGTAACCCTGGCCCCGGAAACATAGGGAGAACCTACGGAAAACGAAGAGCCGCCAATCATCAGCACCTTTTCGATGTTGATTTCACTGCCTGTATCTGCTGCCAGCCTGTCTACTCTGAAAGTTTTGCCTTCAGAAACACAAAGCTGCTTACCACCGGTTTCAATAATTGCGTACATTTTAAATATCCTCCAACTGAACGGATTTGGACATTTACACCCTTTTAGAAAATTCGTCAAGCCAATTTATAAAAAAATACTGCTGCTGTGAACTCATCCCGGAAACACGCCAGAAACAGGCGTTTTTTTTCTGCTCATCGCCGGCCGTATGAAAACGGCCTGCCCCATAATCTTACAAATTTTTATAATACCACTCAGCCGCCAGAGAAATTCCCTGCATAACGTTATATTCCGGTTCATAACCCAGCAGATTGCGGGCTTTTCCGATATCTGCCAGCGAATGGCGCACATCGCCTTCTCTGAACGGGCCATACGCCGGAGTGATTGCTGCGGCTTCGGAGCGGAAGCGCGCCACCTCTGAGCGCAGGGCCTCAAACAGTTGATTAAGGCTTATTCTCTCGCCAAAGGCAATGTTATATATCTGGTTTTTTGCGTTATCGTCTGCACATGCGGCCAGAATGTTGGCCTGCACGCAGTTGTCTATGTAGCAGAAATCACGGCTGGTTTCGCCATCCCCGTTGATGATGACCGCCTCATTTCCCAGCATGGCCTTGAACCAGAGCGGAATCACCGCGGCGTATGCGCCGTTGGGGTCCTGCCGCTTGCCGAACACGTTGAAATAGCGCAACCCGATGCTTTTATAGCCGTAGCAGCGGGCAAACACTTCGGCATAGAGCTCATTGACATATTTTGTCAGAGCGTAGGGGGAAAGCGGGCGGCCTATTTTATCTTCCTGTTTGGGCAAGGTGGGCTCATCGCCATAAGTGGCGGATGAAGCTGCGTAAACAAACCCGCGCACCCCGGCATCGCGCGCCGCTGTTAGCATGTTCAGATGGCCGTCAATATTGCATGAATTGGAAAGCAGAGGCTCGTCAATAGAGCGGGGCACAGAGCCCAGGGCCGCCTGATGCAGCACATAATCCGCACCTTGCGCCAGTCTGCGGCAGCAGTCTAAGTCGCGCACATCACCCTTTTCAAATGTGAAAGCGGCCCAGCGTTTTTCTCCGACAATTTCCCGCACCATATCCAGATTACGCTGGTAACCTGTCATGAAGTTATCCACGCCTACAACCTTCTGATCGAGCTGAAGCAGGGTTTCCAGAAGGTTGGAGCCGATAAATCCGGCCACGCCGGTTATCAGCCATGTTTTGGGAGATTCCCTCAGATTCCGGCACAGCATGGAAAATTTAGTTTCTTTGTGCATGATAGCTCCTTTAACCTGAAATTTAATTATACGAATATCCGGGTACAGTCAATTTTCATTGAGGGAGGCCTGGCAAAGATATTCAGGTTTGCCGTGAAGCCCCGCAATACCGGATATGGATGTTTCAGCGAACTGATGTTAATATTAAACCGCTTTGTTGCGGAAATTGTTTTAAGGATTGATGATGCGTGTAGTGATTATGGGCAGCCAGGCCCGCTCCATGGCCAATTTCTGGCCTACTCTGATTAAAGTTCTGGTCGGCGCAAACCACCAGGTTCATTGTTTTGTTCCCCATACTTCAGATGAAGCCGATGCCCGCGCCATAGAGCGGATGAAACAGTGGGGGGCTGAGGTTGTGGCGCTTCCCCTTGACCGGCGCGGGTTGAACCCGCTGCGCGATCTCTTTAGCCTGTTTCATATCCGGCGCGCTTTAAAAGCTGTCGGCCCTGATGTTTTTTTCGGTTACGCCATTAAGCCGGTGATTTACGGGAGCATTGCCGCCCGCCTGGCCGGGGTGCCCGCCCGTTACGCCATGATTACCGGCTTGGGCTATACTTTTGAAGCCGATACTCTGCCCAAAAAGCTGCTTACCTTTGCCGCCTCGACCTTATACAGATTTTCCCTGAAGTTTTGTCGGACAGTTTTTTTTCAAAACAGTGATGATGTCGCTCATTTCCGCGCCCTGCGTATAATTTCAGAACCGGGGGCCAATCCCGCCGGGCCTGAAGTGGCAATGATCAGGGGCACCGGGGTTGATATTGAGCATTTTGCGTCCGCTCCCCCCAGAAAGCAACCCCCGACCTTCCTTTTAATCGGGCGGGTGATTGAGGCCAAGGGCGTTCGGGAGTTCGCCGAGGCCGCCTTCATACTGCACCCGAAATATCCTGAAGCCCGTTTTTGTCTTCTCGGTCCGCTGGAAAACGGACCGGGCAGCATTATGCCTGAAGAACTTGCCGCCTGGCAGGAAAGCGGCAGCCTTGAATATCTCGGAGCCACCGATGATGTGCGTCCGTTCATAGCGGAAGCGAGCGTGATGGTTTTGCCGTCGTATCGTGAGGGCTTGCCCACTTCCATAATGGAGGGAATGAGCATGGGCCGCCCGGCCGTAGTGGCCGATGCCCCCGGCAGCCGCGACCTGGTGCAGGAAGGAGTTAACGGCTTTCTGGTTCCCGTGCGCGATGGCAAGGCTTTGGCTGATGCAATGGAGAGATTCATTCTTCAGCCGGGTCTGATTGAAAGTATGGGAGAAACCAGCCGCAGACTTGCAGAAACCAGGTATGACGCCCGTCTGGTGGCAGCGGAAATGCTGGCCAGCATGGGGATTGCCAAAACACCCTGAGTCGATTAATATCCACAAAGCTATAACACCTTGCAAGTGAGCAAAAAATATGAACCGCACCTTGCTTCTGATAATTTTTGCCGTAGTCGACCTGGCCTGCATCATGCTGGCGCTGACTCTCGGCTCGCCGGTAAGCGTTGACCCGGAGCTGAGCATTCCGCTCGACTATACCGGAGCGTCGTTTTTCACCGGGCTCATTTTTATCGTCAGCTACTATATCATCGACTGCTACCCGCTGAGCCGGCGTCAGGAGGCCGATATCGTGCCCCGGGTAGCTCTGGCCACCCTCATTGCTTCGGTTGTGACGGGCTTTACCTTTTATCTTCTGGAAATCTGGCGCTTCCCCCGCCTGCTGTATGTCATCCAGTTTGCGCTCACCCTTCTGTTTACAGCGGCCTGGAGGCTTGTCTACATAAGACTGCATGGGCGGCTGGCTTACCGGGACAGAATTATTCTGTTCGGGCCCGGATCATATGAAAACGTTCTCGACTATATCCGTGAAAACCTGCCCGAAGCCGATGTGCTGGGTTATATTTCCAGTGAAAGCTACTCTGTTGATGAAGTCTGTCTGCCCTATCTGGGGCAGCCTGACGATATCCTGCCCATTGCCGCCGGCAAGAAGGCTGATTTGATTCTGCTCATGCCCGAAGCCGACTTGAGCGGAGGGGTGGCGTCGCGCCTGCTGAGCATCCGGCTTGAGCGCGGTCTGCAGGTGGAAAATACCGCTTCTTTCATTGAGCGCCTGACGCAGCGGGTGCCTGTGGATGAAATAAACGATACCTGGCTGTTGCTGGAATATGGCTTCAGCCTTAACTCTTTACGTCTGATGCGCCGAATCAAACGGGTAATTGACTGGAGCACGGCCATGGGGCTTCTGCTGCTTACTCTCCCGGTTCAGCTGCTTACAGCCCTGCTGGTGCGGGCGGACAGCCCGGGGCCGGTCATTTACTGCCAGAAAAGGGTCGGCCTGGGAGGAAAGGAATTTACGTTGTACAAGTTTCGCTCCATGAGCCGGGATGCTGAAAAAAACGGCGCCCAGTGGGCCCAGGTAAATGATCCGCGGGTAACCAGGGTCGGGCGGATTATCCGCAAGCTGCGCATAGATGAGCTGCCCCAGCTGTTCAACGTAATCAAGGGCGACATGAGCCTGATTGGGCCAAGACCCGAACGCATGGAATTTGTGCGGGAATTGGAAAAGAAAATTCCTTATTACTATCTGCGGCATACGGTTAAGCCGGGCATTACCGGCTGGGCCCAGGTGTCCTATCCTTACGGAGCATCGGAGGAAGACTCGCGGATAAAGCTGGAATATGACCTCTATTATGTAAAAAATATCTCGCTGATGTTCGATTTGCAAATTTTGCTGAAGACCATCGGAGTAGTGTTGTTCCCTTCAGGGGCAAGATAGGGTGAAGTTGACGGATGCCGAATAAAAAGATTGCCAAAGCTCTTTCTCCCGCGCGCCGCCTGGCCTTGCGCGCCCTGCTTGCCATGCAGGCGCGCAATGAAAAGCTGCAGGCGGCCCTGAACACCGCTCTGTCCGCCGCTCCGGCCGATACCAGCCGGGAAGACAAGGCGCTGTGCACAAATCTGGTATATGGGTGCATTCGTCTGGAAATACGCCTTGACTGGATTCTGGATCAATATTTCAGTCGCCCTGAGAGTGTGCCTCTCGCCATGAGACGGGTAATGCGCATGGCAGTGTATGAGCTGCTTTATCTTTCGCATATTCCGGTTTATGCCAGCATTTCAAGTTATGTGGGGGCAGTAAGGGCAGGGTACGGACCGGCCATGGCCGGGCTGGCCAATGCCGTGCTGCGCAAAATAGCCGGCAGCGGAGCCGGAAGCAGGGCATGGTTTGAGCAGCGGCTTTCTGATGAACGGGCTTTCGGAAAGGTGTGGTACAGCCTGCCGGAGTGGATGTTTGACCACTTTACAGGTTGTTATCCCCCTGAATCTGCTCTGGCCTGTATGGAAGCAGGCCTGAAATTTCCACCTGTGGGGGTGCGGGCAAATCCGCTTGCGGCGGCGTATCCTCAGGTTTGTGAAGAGCTGGCCCGGGCCGATGGCCTGCTGGCTCAGGCGAATAATGCCTTTGCCTACGCTTCCGGGCAGGGCCCTGAGCTTGGGATGATGCTGGCGCGGGGCGAGGTCAGCCGCCAGTCATACGCTGCTCAGGCGGCAATGCAGGCTGTTTTCAGCTCAATAAAAGGCAGTCTGGCGTCCGCCCTCAAGTCAGGCCCGATTTGGGATGTTTGCGCCGGGCAGGGTGGAAAAACCTGCTGGATGCTCGAGCAGGGGCTGCCGGTGGCGGCAGCGTCTGACACCAGCCTGCTTCGCCTGAAGCACCTCAGACTGGAGCTTGACAGGTTGCATCTTCCCAGGCCCGTTATTTTTGCTGCCGATGCCGCCCACCCCCTTCCGCTGAGAGAAAAACCCGGCGTCATTCTGATAGATGCCCCCTGCTCCGGGCTGGGCACCCTGGCCCGCCGTCCTGATATAAAGCTGTATCGTCATCAGCATGATCTGGCTCAGCTGGCCCGATTGCAACAAACCATTCTCGCCGCCCAATATTCAAGCCTGCCTCAGGGAGGGCTGCTGATCTACCTTACCTGCACGCTCAATCCCGCGGAAAATGAACAGGC
>JAFQMU010000238.1 GCA_017421085.1 Desulfovibrionaceae bacterium
ATGCTTTCTGCTGAAACGGTAGCGCCTGCTGCCGGTGAAAACCCGGCTCCGCTTGACCTTTCCGACCCTTACTACGACCAGTGGGAAGAAGATGATGAGTTCTACACCAGTGTGAGCGGAGAAATCGCCGATCCGCTGGAGCCCTGGAACCGTTTCTGGTTTGGGTTCAACGACATTTTGTGGCGTCAGTATGGTCAGGCCGTATGGCAGACCTATGAACTGATCACCCCGGATGCCTTTCGTGAGGGAGTGTCTAATTTCTTTCACAACCTGGCCTTTCCCGTCCGCTTTATCAACTGTCTGCTGCAAGGCAAACCCCTTGAAGCCGGGGTTGAATTCCAACGTTTTATTATGAACACGACCCTGGGTTTCGGAGGATTTATGAACCCCGGAGCCAACAGCAAGCCGCTCTGGTGCGATGAACCCGATGTTACCGGATTCGGGCAGACCCTGGGGCGCTGGGGAGTCGGCGACGGCTTCTATATTGTCTGGCCGGTGCTCGGCCCCTCCACTGCCCGCGAGTCGGTAGGGCTGCTTGGCGACTTTGCCGCCGACCCGCTCACCTGGAGCAGCCTGCACTGGGAAGGGAAAGTTACCAACACCGTTACCGCCCTGCGGGGCAACCATACCCTGGGCGATAACCTGAAGGCGTACAACTCGCTGATGCAGATATCCGTTGAACCCTACTCCGCCCTGCGCAACGCCTATGTTCAGGGCAGCCGCAACCGGGTGCTGGGTAAGGCAGGAGCAAAGATGCTGCCTGATGCGGAAACAGCTTCCGCGGGTGAGAACGAATAAAACTCTCTTACCGGGAGGCCATCGGCCTCCCGATTTTATTTTATCTGCATGCAAATTGTTTTATTTGAACCGGAAATACCGCCAAACACCGGCAATATTTCCCGCCTCTGCGCCGCTACTGCCACCCCGCTCCATCTGATTAAGCCGCTGGGGTTCAGTTTGTCCGACCGCTACCTGAAGCGGGCCGGGCTGGATTACTGGGAGCATGTAAATCTGACGGTATGGGAAAACCTGGAAGAATTTCTGAACAGCCAACCCCCAGACAGACGGATGGTGGGCACTTCCGCCCGCCACGGCGCCAACCTGCATCAGTTCAAATTTGAGCCGGAAGATATTTTGATTTTCGGCCCGGAAACGCGCGGCCTGCCGCCAGAGGTGCAGGGGCTGCTTGACCAGCATATCCGCATTCCCATTCTGAATACTGTGCGCAGCCTCAACCTCTCGACCGCTGCCGGGATAGTTCTGTATCAGGCGCTTGCCAATTCAGGAGCGATTACGAAGCTGCTTTAAGCGCTTTTACACGGCTGCTTTTTAAGTAAAGCGCACCTGAATTCAGGAGCGGCTTAAGATAAAGCAGACCGTCTGTTAAGGAATCAAAGCGATTTTTCAAAAAAAATCCCCCTCCATGCCCGGACATGGGGGGGATTTTCCGGATTATTCTTCGCCATCCGAATCTGTTTCAGGGGCGGATGATGCGCGGTTTTTCTGTTTTTCAATCTCCTCTGCCCGCAGCTCACGGCGCAGTACCTTGCCCACCATGGTGCGAGGCAAATCCTTGCGAAACTCTACATGCCGCGGCACCTTATACTGGGCCAGATGCTCGCGGCAGTAAGCCATCACTTCCGCTTTGGTCAGGGTCACATCATCTTCCGGAACAATATAGACCTTGATGACTTCTCCCTTGCTGGAGTGGGGAATGCCCACGGCGACAGCTTCCTTGATTTTGGGGTGTTCATGCAGCACTTCATCAATTTCTCGGGGGTAAACATTGTAGCCCCCCACAATAACCATGTCTTTCTTGCGGTCAACAATATAAAAATAGCCGTCTTCATCCATGGTGGCGATGTCGCCGGTATACAGCCAGCCGTTACGCAGGGTGTTGGCGTTATCGTCCGGTCTTCTCCAATAGCCCTGCATTACCTGCGGCCCGCGGATAATCAGCTCACCGGCCTTGCCCACAGGCACTTCTACCGAGCCAAGTTCCATATCCACAATTTTTGCATCCGTGCCGGGCAGAGGCACGCCGATTGAGCCTGGCTTCTGCAAGCCGTGCACAGGATTGAGGTGAGTGATTGGAGAGGCTTCTGTGAGCCCATAGCCTTCACAGATGCCCATGCCGGTAATCTCCCTGAAGCGGCTGAGATGTTCAACCGGAATAGGGGCGGATCCGCAGATACAGGCCTTCAATGAGCTCAAATCACAATTTTTGATTTCTTTGGTTTTTAGCAGAGACATGAACATTGCAGGGCTTCCGCCGAAGATGGTAGCCCGTTCTTCCGTCATGCACTTGAGCAGATCATGCGGGGCAAACCTGGGGAACGGCACAATTTTTGCCCCCAGGGCAACCGGAGTAAACATGGTTACCATCAGTCCGTATACATGGAAAAACGGCAGAACCGCCGGAAACATATGTCGCTGATTGACCAAGGAAGGCGTGAGAAAGTTAAAAATCTGATACACGTTGACGCAGAAGTTGCGGTGGCTGAGCATCACCCCCTTGGCTTCCCCGGTGGTGCCGCCGGTATATTGCAGTGCGGCCAGAGTTTCGGGGGTAATTTCCACTTCATCGGGGGTCTGTCTGCCCTGAGTCAGAGTTGTCCAGGGCAAGATGCTCTGATTGTCATAAATGACGTTATAGCTGCGGATTGCCTTCCGATTCTTAAATTTATACAGATAATTCTTCGGGAAAGGCAGCCAGTCGCTGATGGTGGTAATAAAGTATTTCTTTATGCACAAATCTCCTCTGGCATGGCTTAGTTTAGGCCAGAGCGCATCGAGGGTAATCATCATTTCAGCTTCCGAGTCGTTGACTACAAAAGAAAGCTCACGTTCAGTATATATGGGGTTTATCATTACAAAAACCCCGCCCGCCTTGAGCA
>JAFQMU010000239.1 GCA_017421085.1 Desulfovibrionaceae bacterium
GGAATTGGCCTGGAGGCTCTTGAACCGGTTTTGAAATCGATGAACAATCCGCTGGCTTCACGGACAATAACCCTCAGCTACGGTAAACTGACAACAGGCGTAACCGTCAGGCCATGGACAGGCGTTTTCATGCTCCGCAATCTGCAAAGCCCGGAAACCTACTTTCAAACGGCTTTCCGGGCGCAAAGCCCATGGGAAATTACGGTTGACGGCAACAAAAAGGAAATTCTCAAAAAAAACTGCTACGTCTTCGACTTTGCGCCGGAGCGGGCCCTGAAGCAGATTGCCGATTACTCCTGCCGCCTGAACATTGCGGAAAACAACCCTGAGAAAAAAGTCGGCGAATTTGTGAGCTTTCTTCCGGTGATTGCCTATGACGGCTCGACCATGCGCCAGATTGACGCGAAAGAAATTCTGGACTTCGCCCTTGCCGGAACTTCCGCCACGCTTCTGGCCAGACGCTGGGAAAGCGCCCTGCTCGTCAACGTGGACAACGCTACCCTCAAACGTCTGATGGACAATCCGGAAGCAATGGCGGCGCTGATGAAAATTGAAGGGTTCCGCAGCCTTAACGCCGATATTGAGTTTATCATTAATAAATCTGAAGAGATAAAAAAGACCAGGAAAAGCGCCTGTTCACTGACCCAGTCAGAAAAAAGGACGATGAGCGATGAAGAAAAAGAATTTAAGTTAAAGCGCAGGGAAATTCAGGAAAAATTAATAAAGTTCGCAACGCGCATCCCTGTTTTCATGTATCTGAGCGATTGCCGGGAATATTGCCTGAAAGACGTTATTACTCAGCTTGAACCAAAACTTTTTAAAAAAGTAACAGGTCTTGAGGTGAACGACTTCAACCTGCTGTGCACCCTTGGTCTCTTTAACACCTCAGTAATGAACGATGCCGTTTATAAGTTTAAACGCTATGAAGATTCCAGTCTTGAATATACCGGCATCAGAAGCAGGCCTTCCGGCGAAAATGTCGGGCTTTACGATACCATTCTGACTGAGGACGAATACAAAAACATGTATGCAGCGCAACAGGAATCTTTGATATGAATTATTTATATGGTCAGCGCTGATTTCCAGCTTTACATTATGAAGGTCTGCTGTCAGAAAACAGGTGTTACAAATTCTCCTGTCTGGAGAAAGATTCGCCACGGGCTTTGCGCACAGACTGAAAATCATCAAGCAGCCCGACCAGCTTCTGATAGTTACGTCTGACTTTCTGGCCGTATGCGGTCATTTCGTTATCGTGCGCATCGATATAGTTTTTAACCAGGTAGCGTTCATTAAGTATTTTTTCCATCAGCCCAATCATGTGGCGCACCAGCGGGTCAAAATAATGCGCTATTTCAAACTTCAGCTCTTTGAGCAGAGCCACGGCTTCTTCCAGCATCCGGGCATATCCGATGCGCTCTCCCTTTAAAGTGCGCTGACTGATATCCTCAAGCAGCCGCACTTTGCGCGCCTGCTGAATATAGCTGTATTTGGCCCAGACCTCCTGATAAAGCTCGCGCAAAGGCTCAAAGGCAGCCTGATTTTCAGGGGACAGCAGATGATTATCCAGCACTTTGGCGATGTTGCCGAAAAACTCATCTGAATATCCGATTATCCTCACCTGATGCTTGGAAAGCCAGGCATAAAGAAATTTCAGCCGCTTTTCTTCCGTATCGGTGTTTTCCACCACTTCAGTGCGCTTATATACAGTTCGTCCGTAATATTCGCCGCGCACAATATCATTGAGGCGCAAAAAGAAATTGGTGTTATCCTTGATGATGTTGCAGTCGCCCCAGGCCTCCCCGGTAAACGGGTGCAGCACCTCCTGCCTGTCTACCGAGAGGGCGCGCTCCTGTCTGATATTGTCGGGGTTGAATTTATGCTGATGATAAGTCACATGCATGATTACAGCCCGGCGCTCTCTGTCGAGAAACAACTTGCGCTGCTCAAGACTGTTGATGGCATCGGTCTGGTCGGAATCCACCTGCACCAGGGCGAATTTCTCCACTTTGGGGTAAAGGCCATGCCCCTCCAGATTGGAAATTACCGTCAGACAGCGGTCACTCTGCCCCAGCACAAAAACCAGAAAGCGCTCGCCGATTTTATGCAGCCGCCGCGCAAACAGGGCGGCGGAAGTGCGCCGCTCAGACACTATGGGAAAACCATAGAGCTCCATCAGATAGTGATAAACAAAAAGGCGGTTATATTCGTAGCTCTCATCGTCATTGACCCGAAATTTGCCTATCCTCAGGCCAAAACGCTTGATTTCCGCATCCAGATCGGAAGGAAAGGAAGCGTAAACCCCGGCCAGATAAAATTTGCCGTCCTTTCTCCGGGCCAGCACCTGGGCCCTGTCCATCTCCGCGAGGTAGGGGAGCAGGTCGGGAAAAAGAGCGATATCCGTAATATCCTGCCGGGCAAATCTGGAGCGAAAGCCCTCATGCGCCTTTTTGGCAATGCGGGCCAGCATCACGCTCATATTGGTGGGCAGATTGAAATATGAGCCCTCCTGAGGCGGAACCGGACTGCGCCCCTCACCCCTGGGGTGAAGAATGTCGAATTGAAAAATCTCTTTAAAATAAGAAATCTGCCGGTCAAACGCCACCAGACTGAAAGCGGGAAGGGCCTTATGTTCATAAACATCGGCCTCAAAGGCAGGCAGAAGCTCCCGGCTTTCCACCAGGGGGTAGTCTTCCAGTTCAAGAAAGGGCTTTACCAGATAGTGACGAATATACAGAAACTTTAAGAACTCTTTCAGTTCGGCAAGCTCATTAATCTGAACACTCTGATTTCCGTTTGCATCAACAGGAAGAAAAGACCCAAGCCGCGGGCTTTTGGAAAATACGTCTATCCAGTTCCTGATTTTTTCCATCAGAGCCAATATATCCGGTTAAATAAACATAAAACAAGCGTAACCCGGGCTGCCATCCCGCTTAATCTGCCCAGACAGCAACCTTACGCCAGACCGCCGCCGCTCCCGCAAATAAGCTGGACAGAGACGCCTGAGTCCATCTTAAACCGAAATTCAAAATTGATGTCCCAAGATGAATCCGCTGCTTGGATTATACATTTTTTCAGACAAATATCCAGAAATAAGTAAGGCTGAAATCATTTTCCGCCTTGATTTCTAAATTAAAGTTGGTAAGTTTAACAACGCAAATACGCGATACGACAAATTAAAAGCGGGTTAGACAACATTATGGATAACGCTTTACAAATAATTCTTGATCATTCCAGCTCAGGCGCTCTGCTCCGCGAAGCTTTTTTCAAAAAAGAAGGGCCCCGCGTGGCTGAGGTGGCCAAAGTGATGGCCGTGGCCCTTGCCAGGGGCAATAAAATAATGTTTTGCGGCAACGGCGGCTCGGCTGCTGACGCTCAGCATCTTGCTGCGGAACTGACCAACCGGTTTATGATTGAGCGCCCGCCTCTGGCCGGGCTTGCCCTCACCACCGACACGTCCGCCCTTACGGCCATCGGCAACGATTACAGTTTTGACTTAATCTTTGCCAAGCAGGTTCAGGCGTTGGGGCAGCCGGGAGACATCCTGCTGGCAATTTCCACTTCCGGCCACAGCCGCAGCATTATTGAAGCCCTGATTGCCGCCCGCGAGCAGGGCATCGTCACTGTGGGGCTGTCGGGGCGCAAGGGGGGAGAAATGCCGCCCTTCTGCTCCTACCTTCTGAATGTGGAAGCTGAGAATACAGCCCTGATTCAGGAAATTCACATAACGGTGGGGCACATGCTTTGCAGAATTATCGATTACTATCTGTTTGAAAATGTGATGGAAATTACCCCGCTGCTGCAAAAAGACCCTGCTGTAACAGATGAATGACGCAATCCACCCCGCCGCCGCTCCAGGCGCAGATGAAGGCGATGCTCCGCCGGCAAAGCAACTGACCATCGCCACCAGAGGCAGCCCTCTGGCCCTGTGGCAGGCAAATTTTCTGGCTGAACAGATTAAAGCGGTCTGGCCTCAGACAGAAGTAGATATTCTGCCGGTTAAAACCAAAGGCGACAAGCTTCTGAATACGCCTCTGGCAAAAATCGGGGGAAAAGGGGTATTTGTAAAAGAAATTGAAGAAGCCCTGCTTGAGGGGAGAGCCGATCTGGCGGTGCACAGCATGAAAGATGTGCCCATGCACCTGCCGGAGGGGCTGAAAATCGGCGCCATTCTTGAACGCGGACCAGTCGAGGATGTATTTTTATCTTTTCATTACAGCGATTTTTCCTGCCTGCCCCCAAAGGCAAGGCTGGGCACCTCAAGCCTGCGGCGTCAGGCTCAGGCCCTGGCAGTGCGCCCGGATCTTGCAATTATTCCCCTGAGAGGAAATATCGGCACCAGGCTCTCCAGACTGGCCAATGGCGATATGGACGCCATCATTCTCGCCGGGGCAGGCATATCCCGGCTGAACGCGAACGCCCCCCATACAGTCGCTCTGGATATCAACAGCTTTATTCCCGCTGCCGGACAAGGGGCGCTGGGCGTGGAATATTGCGCCTCACGCCGGAATCTGGCAAAGCTGCGTCAACGGCTCGACAGCCCCCCTGACCGGATCTGCGTAAGGGCGGAACGGGCCTTTGTCCGTGAACTGGGCGCTGGCTGCCATGCCCCGGTGGGGGCCCTGGCTGAAATTAAAGACGGCAGCGTGCATCTGAAAACTTTTGCGGCAGCCCTGACTGGCCGCCCCCAAATTGTGCTGCATGGAAGCGCTCCTTTTACCGGAGCTGAAGAACTGGGAAAAAAACTGGCTGTTGAAACCAGGCTAAGGGCGTATGAACTGGGCCTGCCGATCAGCCGGGTATAACCGGCGCAATTGTCAAATAGACATAAAATTTTCTGGACAATCGCGGCAAGATGGAATAAAAGAACTGGTTCATGTTTCCGGTCGTTCATCAACCGGAATTTTATAATGTATATCCAAGTCGATACCAGACTTGCAGGAGAATGAAATGGCTGTTCAGCAGAACAAAAAATCCGCTTCCAAGAAACGTATGCGCCGCTCCCACCATCATGTTGCGGTGCCTTCAGTAATTTACTGCCAGTGCGGCGAACCTGCCCTGCCCCACCGCGCCTGCGCAAAGTGTGGAACCTATAAAGGGCTGGAAATAGCTCCCGCCAATGACTAGCGACCCGATTATTATTGCCGTTGACGCCATGGGCGGCGACCGTGGCCCCTCTGTAATTATACAAGGGGCCGTTGAGGCGGCAATGGAAACAGGGGTGCGCGTTACCCTGGCAGGCGATGAAGGCTGCATTACCGAAGAGCTGCGCAAACTTGATTTTGACGAAACTCTGGTAGGCATTGTTCACGCTTCGGAAGTGGCTGAAATGCACGAAAAACCTTCCGATATTCTTCGCCGCAAAAAAGACGCGTCCATTCAGGTTGCCAGCCGGCTGGTCAAGGAAGGCAAAGCCCATGGTCTGGTGAGCGCAGGCAATTCCGGCGCTACCGTTGCCTGCGGAATGTTCATCCTGGGGCGCATCCCCGGGGTTGACCGCCCGGCTCTGGCTTCCGTCATTCCCACAGAAAAAAAACCCTGCGTAGTGGTGGATGTGGGGGCGAATGTCGACTGCAAACCCCATAACCTGCTCCAGTTCGGCCTTATGGGTTCCGCCTTTTCCAAGGGCAACCTGGGCATAGAAAACCCCCGCATTGCCCTGCTTTCCATCGGGGA
>JAFQMU010000240.1 GCA_017421085.1 Desulfovibrionaceae bacterium
ATCTGCGCCCGCTTTACGATTCGCTTAACGACATGCTTGATCCGGCCCGCGTAGGCGAAATGATTGAGACCGGCGTAATCGAGGTCGCGCCGCTGGCTTTTATGCGCGGACGCACCCTGAATAATTCATATCTCATTCTGGACGAAGCCCAGAACACAACGCCGGAACAGATGAAAATGTTTCTCACCCGTTTGGGGGCGAATTCGCGCGCCGCAATCACCGGCGACATCACTCAGATTGACCTGCCGCCGGGCCCAGGCGCAGGGGCCGACCGCTCCGGGCTTGTGCAGGCCTCGCGCATCCTCAAAGATGTGCAGGGGGTATCTTTCATTCACTTTGATCAATCAGATGTAGTGCGCCATCCTCTGGTCGCCCGCATCGTCAACGCCTATGAACACTACCAGAAAAATTGTCAGCTCTGCTCCGAATAGCAGCGCGTTCACCCTTTTTATCAACTGGTTTAAAAACTACCAGGGAAAACTCGGCCTGCTGTGCCTCGGCATAGTGTTGACCGCCCTGTCGGTTCTGGCCGCACTGAACCTCGGGGAACGCCCCCGCTATTTTGCAGTGGGAGAAATGGCCGGACGCGACATAGTCGCCACCCGCGACATGATTGTGGAAGATACGCATGCTACCCAGATTAAGCGGGAGCAGGTCGGACGCCTCCAGCCGGGCGTGTTCGACCTCCATCAGGAAACCGCCTTTGCTCTGCGCGCCAAGGTGCAGGATATATTTACTCTGCTCAATCAGTCTACAATGGAAGACTGGGAAAACATCGCCCTGATTCTTGAGCAGAAATATAATCTGAAAGCTGACAGCGAGCGCATACGCATCTGGAGCGAACCGGAATTTCAGGAACTGGTGAGCCAGGAAATCATTCCTTATCTTGAACCGCTCATCCGGGAAGGGGTTGTGGGAGATTTCCGTGAATTTCTGGAGCACCGCGGCGGCATAATCATTCAGGATCCGGTGCAGGCAAGTGAAGACTTTTTATCGGAAACTGCAAGCATACCCGATTTGCGCGAGCTGGAGTCTTCCCTTTCCCAGTATCTGAAAAACAAACTGAAAACCACCCGCCACATAAATCAGGCGGCAACCGGGTTTGTCACCCCCCTGATTTCTCCAAGCCTCACCCTCAACCGGGAAAGCACCAGCGAACTGGCCCGGCGGGCTGCGTTGCAGGTAGAACCGGTAACCTACCATGTGCATCGCGGCGAAACCATTGTACGCCAGGGAGAGCGCGTCACGCCTGAACAACAGCTCAAACTGACCGCCATGTGGCAGCAGCAGAACTCCAATTTCAACCTGATGCGCTTTGCAGGGGCTCTGCTCATTTCATCCATTCTGGCAGCCGGGCTGTTTATTTCACCCAGCGGGCGCAGAGGCTCTGAGCTCACCCGCAGAGACCTGTTGTTTATTGCCCTGCTGCTCGGCTTTTTTGTGCTTCTGGACAAGCTGCTGATGACCCATGCCCAGGGCGCCATTGAGCAGCCCCTGTTCTCCACCGCTGTGATGCCCTACATGTTTCCGGTAGCAGGGGTGGCAGGGCTGGGAGCGCTGGTCTTCTCAGCCCGGCGTTATTGCGTTTTGGGGCTCTTGATTTCATTTTTCTGCACTCTCAATGCCAACGGCGGCATTGACCTGTTTTTATTCTATTTTCTCGGGGCGATGTGGAACACTTGGCTGGTTTCGCGCACCCAGAACAGGCATGAAATGTTCTTTTCAGTGCTGCCGCTCACCATCGGGCTTATTACAATCTGGGCAGGCTGCGCGTCCTTCTCAAATCTTGATTTAAATCTCTGGTCAGCCGCCATGGGGGCGGTGCTGCTGAACGCTGTGATTTCTCTGCTGCTGGCCTTTGCCCTCTCGCCAATTCTGGAAATCATTTTCCGCTACACCACCCGTTTCCGCCTGATGGAACTGATGAATCTGGAGCAGCCTCTGCTCCAGCAGCTGATGATGACCGCACCCGGCACCTATCACCACTCTCTGGTAGTTTCCAATCTGGTTGAAGCCGCTGCAAAACAGGTTGGGGCCAATGCCATGCTCTGCAAAGTAGCCGCCCTTTATCACGACATCGGCAAACTGACAAAACCTGACTATTTTATCGAAAATCTGCTGGGCCGCCCCAACAAACATGATACCCTCGCCCCTTCCATGTCGGCTCTGATTCTGGTGTCCCATGTCAAACGCGGGGTGGAGCTGGCTCAGGAGTATAAGCTCGGAGAAGAAATCATCGATATCATTCGCCAGCACCACGGCAATAACGTAATCAAATATTTTTACAAAAAGGCGCTTGATGCCGGGGAAAACCCCAATATCGAAGACTACCGCTACCCCGGCCCCCGGCCTCAGAGCAAAGAGGCGGCCATTGTCATGCTGGCTGATGTGGTGGAGGCATCAAGCCGCACTCTGGTCGACCCCACTCCCAGCCGGGTACAGAACCATATTCAAAATATGGTGCAGATGATTTTCTCTGAAGGGCAGCTTGATGAATCACAGCTTACTTTCCGGGATTTGAACAAAATCAGCGAAGCATTCATGCGTATTCTGACAGGTATCTTCCACCATCGTATCGAATATCCGGAACCGAAATAAAATGACGGGAAGAAACAAGGAAAGGATATTCAGCAGACATGGCTCCCCGGGTCGTTCTGATTTTATGCCGGACATACCCGGCGGGCAGCCGCTGGTTGCTGTGAACTATGAATTCCCCTGGCTCAAACCGCTTGTGCCGTTAAGCCGCAGGGAAATGACTGCTGTTATTGAAAAAATGTCAACTGCCCTTGTTGCCTTACATCCCAATGCACCGCTCAGGGTGGATTGCCTGATCTGTTCCGATGCCTGTATGGAAAACCTGAACCGCAATTTTCTGGGGGCGCCCGGCCCCACCAACACTCTGGCCTTTGAAAGCGGAAGCGATGACATCGTCTTCTCCTCCCAGCCTGCGGACTATCAACCGAATATCGCCCAACTGTCAAATATGCACTTTCCGGAAGGTTCAGCTCAATTCACCGGCTTTCATCCTTTCCTCCATACCCCGGAATATCAGGAATTAACTGTTGAAACCACTGAAAAATCATTTTACACTCCTCAGCAAGGCGGTCAGCTCTACTTCTGCGCCCCTCAGTACGCCCGCGAGCTTCTGCTCTATGGGCAGAACCCGGAAGAATACGCCGTTTTTCTGCTGTCCCACGCCCTCACTCATCTCACCGGGCTTGACCACGGCGCCGAAATGGACGGCATCTGTGAACGACTGATTATCGCAGCCCAAAGCTGAGTAATCTCTTTACGCGCGCGTCAACTTTTAATTGACCTGCCCGAATAATTCAGTAAATAATGCCGAAACAAATTGATGAGGCGCGAATGCGCCCCCAGGTTTCATCTGACAGTCTTAAGCCTTAAAACCGGCCAATGTGTCCGAGGTAAAAATGAGCGCACCCCTTAACTCAACAGTTGAAGAACTTACAGTAAATTATGAAGAAAACGGCGTTCTGGTCGTAAAGGAGCTTGACAAGGTAATTTTGAGCAAGGGCGCATGGGCTACGGTAATGTTCCGCTTTCAGCAGTGGGAACCGGCCAAGGAAAGCTACAGCCCTGATAAATATGTAATCAGACGTTACAGAAAAATCGGCGGCGAATATAAGCAGCAATCCAAATTTGTTATTTCCAGCGCCGCTCAGGCGGAAAAAATAATTGAAGCGCTGGGAGGCTGGCTGAAAAATGGAGAAGACTAAAAAAGAATCCAAAGTCAGTAAAAAAAAGCGCTGTGGCCTGATTTTGGAAATTCTTGCCGAAATCTATCCCATCCCTGCGCCTCAGCTTGAATTTGTAAATCCCTGGCAGTTGATGGTGGCAACTATACTTGCAGCCCAGTGCACCGACGAGCGGGTAAATAAAATTACCCCGGCCCTGTTTTCCCGCTGGCCCGGCCCTGACGAGCTAGCCCAGGCCGAGGTGAGCGAGGTGGAAGAAGTTATCCGCTCCACCGGGCTTTTCCGCAGCAAGGCAAGAAACCTTGTGGCCAATGCCAGACGACTTGTTGAACATTATCAGTCACAGGTGCCCGACAGCATGGCCGATTTGACCAGCCTGGCCGGAGTTGCCCGCAAAACAGCCAATATCGTGCTCTGGTCGGGCTTCGGCAAAAACGAAGGCGTGGCTGTTGACACCCATGTGGGCAGAATCAGCGGTCGTCTTGGCCTGACAGAAAGCGACAACCCGATAATCATTGAAAAAGATCTGATGCAGCTGTTTCCCCGGGAAAGCTGGGGCGACCTGAACAACCGCCTTGTCTGGTTCGGGCTGGATGTCTGCCGGGCCCGCGCCCCTCAGTGTTCCGACTGCCCCCTGTCAGCCCTCTGCCCCAAGCTGGGTCTGACAGAAAACGGCAAACCTCTGCCAAAGGGAAAACCCCGCTCAGGCGCTACTAAACCTGAATAATGCAGAATCATTGCGGGAAAGCTGCACAGCGACCTGCCGCCCTGCTGGCAGCATCCTTTGTCAGCTTGTGCGCACCCGTCATGGTTACAGGAAATATCCCGGCCTCCCGCGTGAGCTTATGCTAAGGAAGAAACTTGCAG
>JAFQMU010000241.1 GCA_017421085.1 Desulfovibrionaceae bacterium
GCAAACAATTTCAGCAGGCTGCTGGGCCTTGGAAAATAACTTTTTGCAAAATTATCAGCGGATTTTATTTGACAACAAAATACAGACTTCCCCCGGTGTTTTTTTAATATCGTAAGTGTTCATTTTCACAGGTTAACGCAGAAAACAGGCAGCGGCTTGCCGCATAAGTAACGAACGCTTTTCCGGCTGCCTCAGCAGCGAAAAGCTGAAACAGGGGTTAAACCCATTTGGGGCGCGTTAGGCCGGCGCCTGTACGACAGTCCCTTTTGCGAATTCCGGCAACTTCAGCCCGGAAGAACTAACCCCAAGCCAAGAGAGATTGTTATGGACAACGCTGGTTATCTTGCCTTTCTTCCCCCCATACTGGCCATTGTTCTGGCCCTGTTCACCAAAGACGTGCTGGTTTCCCTGATGCTGGGCATCATCTCCGGCCTGCTGATATTATCAGGCGGAAATCCTCTTGATGCTTTTATCAATCTGTCAGACCTCATGGCCGACAAAGCGGGCGACAGCTGGAATATCCGCATTCTGCTGTTCTGCGGTCTGCTCGGGGGGCTGGTGGGCCTGCTCACCCGAGCCGGTTCGGCCCGCGCCTTCGGGCAATGGGCCTCAAACTCCATAAAAGGGCGGCGCAGCGCTCAGTTCTCCACCTGGCTTTGCGGCCTGTTTGTGTTTATTGACGACTACTTCAACTCGCTGGCCGTGGGTTCAGTCATGCGCCCGGTCAACGATGCCCGCGGTGTTTCCCGGGCCAAACTTGCTTATATTCTCGATTCTACCGCAGCGCCGGTATGTATTCTTGCCCCCGTGTCCAGCTGGGTGGTCACCGTTATTTCGCAGATTCGTTCCTCAGATGGTTTTGCCGATCTGGGGGTAGGTGAAATGAGCTTTTTCATCATGCTCATTCCCTACAACGTTTATGCTCTGCTGGCTCTGGCTATGGTAGTTGTAGTAATTCTCAGCGGCCGCGACTTCGGACCCATGGCTAAAAGCGAGCAGCGCGCGGCTCAGGGGATTCTCTACAACCAGCAGCGCTACGGCGCAGCCCCCGGCGATCTGAAAGAAGAGGGCAAAAATTCCCGGGCCGCTTGGTATGACATGGCTCTCCCCATGATTATCCTGATTGGAGCATGTATTGTGGCCTTCCCCCTCACAACCTACATGGGGTTGGGCGAAGGCGAGAGCATGTCGCTGGTAGACGCCTTCCGCAACACCGATGCCTCCAAGGCCCTGCTTTACGGCATTATTTTCACTTTGGTTTTCTCTTATGTCTACTTCACCCTGCGCGGTGTGCTCAAGATTAAGGAAACCTCGCAGGCCATTATCGATGGCGTGCGCTCGATGCTGCCCGCTCTGGTTATTCTGATTATGGCCTGGACCATCGGGCATGTAATCAGCAAGCCCATCAGCGAAGGCGGCCTCGGCCTCCCCCTGGTAATTGACGAAATGCTCCGCGGCAGCTCCCTGCCTCTCTGGGTTCTGCCTGCCTGCGTGTTTGTTCTTTCCGGCGGTATCGCCTTCTCTACAGGCACAAGCTGGGGAACTTTCGGAATTATGAGTCCAATCGTGCTTCCCACGGCCATTACTCTGGCCGGAAGCCTCGGCTACACCGGCGATGAGCTTTTGCAGTGCAGCCTCGTGAGCGTGGGCGCAGTGCTCTCGGGTGCAGTGTTCGGCGACCACGCCAGCCCCATTTCAGACACTACGATTCTTTCCAGCGCGGGGGCGAGCTGTCCCCACCTGGAGCATGTGGAAACTCAGCTGCCATACGCGTCATTTGCCGCCGGCTGCTCAGCAGTGGGGATTATTGCCGGGGCCTATTCACTTAACCCGGTAGTTGGCCTGCTCACTGCCGTAGCCTGCTTTGTTCCCGGCTTCTTCTTCCTGACCAGAGGACACAAGCGCAGCTAGCATTAATCACAATAAGTATAAAAAGAGCCACAGACCAGGCAGTCTGTGGCTCTTTTACATATCAGGTCGTGGAACGAACTGAGAGACAAATTTTTGATGAAAAACATAGAATTGATGCATATGCCACGCTACAGGCCTTGCAGATTAAGCAAAGGGAAAAATTATCATATTTAAAAAAGGACGGCTTATGTGCAATTATTTTGCACTTCCAAGTTGACAGACTCCTGGCAGAATTTTGATAAGTCTGTGTTTTGCTTACCTTTCTTTTGCGGTTCCCGTCCCCACTGAGGTGCAGACCTTTAGTCCTGACTTCTCCCGCTTTACAGCAGATGCGCCCGCAGCTGGAGCCCTCAGCCTAATGA
>JAFQMU010000029.1 GCA_017421085.1 Desulfovibrionaceae bacterium
AGGGCAGGTCAGCCCATGCGGAACCAGCTCTTCCACCGGAGTTTCATACCAGTAGTCGCAGCCGGTGGGGTGTTCGGCGTACTTATCGGCTATGGCGTCGGCCCAGTCGGGGTCGTTCCAGGCGGTATCGCAGCTTTCGCAGATGAGGGCGATAATCGGCACGCCCCATACCCGCTGCCGGGAAATACACCAGTCGGGGCGGTTTTCAATCATGTTGTAAATGCGGTCCTTACCCCAGCCGGGAATCCAGTTCACGTCATTGGCAATGGCTGAAAGGGCCTTTTTGCGCAAATCATTGGCGCCCATGAGAATAAACCATTGAGTGGTAGCCCGGTAAATCACCGGGTTTTTGCAGCGCCAGCAGTGGGGGTAGGAGTGGCCCATTTTGGCTGAAGCCAGCAGATTGCCCACCTCTTTCAGTTTTTCCACTACTTTGGGGTTGGCGTCAAACACCTGCATTCCTGCGAAAAATTCCACATCGTCAAGGTAAACGCCCTGATCGTTGAGAGGAGAGTAAACTTCAAGGCCGTAACGCTGTCCGGCCACATAGTCATCGGGGCCGTGACCCGGCGCGCAGTGCACCAGCCCGGTGCCGGCGTCAAGGGTTACGCAGTCGGCCAGAATGAGCAGCGACTCCCGGTTGAGGAAGGGATGACGGGCCTTGAGGCGTTCCAGTTCGCGCCCCTTTACGGTGGCCGTCACTTCCGCATTTTCCCAGCCGAGCTGAGGGCGCAGGCTGTCGAGCATTTCTTCAGCCACAATATAGAAACTGCCGTCGGCCTTGACCAGGGCATAGTCAAATTCAGGGTTGGCCATAATCGCCAGGTTGCTGGGCATGGTCCAGGGGGTGGTGGTCCAGATTACGGCGTAGGTGTTGTTGATATCGGCTTGGGGGAATACCTTAAGCAGATTGGGATCAGTGAGGGGGAAACGCACAAAGATGGAGTCGGAGTGGTGGTCGTGGTTTTCCACTTCCGCCTCAGCCAGAGCTGTCTGACACGATGCGCACCAGTAGATGGGTTTTTTATTGCGCACCACCGAGCCGCTGCGCATGAACTTTACCAGTTCCTTGGTCGTGATGGATTCATATTCCGGCTTCATGGTCACATAGGGATCGTCCCAGGTGCCGAGCACGCCCAGGCGGCGGAATTCCGCGCGCTGAATATCCAGATATTTATTCGCATATTCGCGGCATATTTTGCGTACAGCAGTGGGAGGCAGATCTTTACCCTTGGCGCGCAGCTCCTGCGCCACCTTATGCTCAATGGGCAGGCCGTGGCAGTCCCAGCCGGGCACATATTCGGCAAGCCAGCCGCTCATGTTACGGGCTTTGATGATTATATCCTTAATAATCTTGTTCATGGCGGTGCCGAGGTGAATGTGCCCGTTGGCGTAGGGCGGGCCATCATGCAGGCAGTAAACCGGCGCGCCCTGATTGGAGCTGATCATCTCGGCGTAGGCATCGATTTCATCCCAGTATTTCAGGGTTTCAGGCTCCCGGCTGGCCAGGTTGGCCTTCATGGGGAACGAAGTTGCAGGCAGATTGAGAGTGGATTTATAATCGCTCATTTTAATTCCTTTAACAAAGGCGTTAGATTATTAAGGTTATCTCCGCTCCGGGCGTTTTTCCCGTGGCTTATGTAAAAAACACGCCCCCCTTTGCCCGTGCGACAGGGTCGGCTCACTTGAGTCGAACAGAAAAATCAGTGTTAAACCAATTTTTAAAATATGTCTATTGCCGGAAGCCTCCAGGAAAAACAGAGCCTCTGCGGAAGGCCCGCTGACATTCAGCGGTTTCAGTTTTTTAACTGCGCTGCTTATTCAGAGGTGCGCAGATCTGGAAACAGGGCGGCCTGCCGGAAAACTGCATATGGTCGCCGGGCTCTCCAGGCCTTGAACGTAGGCTTCAAAGCCCCTGCAACTCCGCCATCTGGCGGAAGATGAGCAGAGTTTCTTCCGCTTCTTCCGGATCCATGCGGTTAATGGCAAAGCCTGCGTGCACCATTACATAGTCGCCGACCTGAGGGGGCTCAGGCAGCAGAGAAGTGGAAATGTTCAGCCGGGTAACGGAAGCGGCTTCACCTTCAGTAACGCCGGCTGCATTGGCCGAGGTGAAGTCTTCAACGCAAACCACAGCCATGCTGTTCTCTTTCAATTCTTCAATGCGGGCCGGAATGGCAAGACACATATACAATCCTTAATAATCAGCCGGGACTACTGTCCACGGGTCAGTTGACGGCAATATCGGCCATTTTCAGGCTGTTTTTTATCAAATCCGTATATTGCGGGGTTGGAATGACGCGATGCAGAAGGTCGGGCCATTCATCCTGAAAATTGGGATGCAGCTCCAGCAGATCAGCCCTGGGCAGCTCCTGTTCAGCCTTGATGCCGAGGTGAACTGATGAAATAAGCCTGAACAGGGGGTCGGTAAGCAGCTGGGGAGTATTGATTTTCTGAGCTTCATAGAAAGCCTTTTCAAAATCTTCCCGCTGGAAGTGATAGAAGGAGAGCACCGCCCGGCACCACCCGGGAGCGACCGGATTTAAATGAAACAGCTTTTTTGCCAGCTCAAGGGCTTGATCCCATAAACCGAGCATTCCATACTCAAAGGAGAGAATGGCCATGGCGCTGCTGCTGGCCGGGTTAATGTGCAGGGCATTGTCAGCGCTGATTAAAAATTTATTTTTTTCACCCCGCAGATAATAGTTCATGCACAAAGCCAGGTGTGCCAGCTGGCAGTCCGGCTCGGCCCTTGCCGCCTCTACGGCCAGTTTCAAAGACTGCTCCAGGTTGCCTTCAATTTCATAGTGCATCTGATAATTAGAAGCATAAAGGTCTGACAGCATGGCCATAGCCATGGCATTGCCGGGTTCTTCCTTCATCGATTCCTGTAAGGCGGCCAGCGCCAGACGAAAATCATCCACCGCCAGGCTCTTGTTCCATTTGGAGTAGAGCAGAGCGGCCTTTTGCGAAATGCTCGGTAAAGCGAGCCCGCTTTGCATCTCCTGAATCAGGCGGCGTTGAATGAGCCCGAATTCAGCGGCTGTCTGGTTGGATATCTTTTCCGCGATGGCCGTCTGCACTTCAAACAAATCGTCAGAACAGCTGCCTTCAAAGCTTTCTGCCCAGATTATCGTGCCGGTGCAGGCATCGGAAAGAGAAGACCAGAGCTTGAACTTGTCGCCGCTGGTCTGAATGCGCCCGCTCAGAAAAAAGCGGGAACTGGACGCGCCATACTGCTCCGCTTCATCATAACCCGGCGATGGGGCGCCGGGGTGCGCGCTCACTGCCAGACCGCTGAAGCGGGTGAGCATGGTGATGACTTCACTTGCCAGACCGCTGACAATGCTTTCGCCCAAGTCGGAATTGCTGCTGTTGATAAAGGGAAACACCACCACAGACGCCTGGGGCTCAAAACCGCTTCTTGCTGAGACAGACAGGGAAGGAACATCAGGCGCAGACTCATTGCCTGAGCCAAGAAGCTCAAACAAAGGGGCGTAGCCGCCTTTAGGAATGGAAATATGAATGGCCTCAGCCGGGTTGAGCAGATAATAATGCTCCAGTTTGGCCCGCAGACGGGCAGCCTCTGTGCGCACCAGAGGGTTGCTTATCGGGTCGAAACTGGCTTCAAGACCGAACACCTCCACAGCAATGTTGTAAGCCTTGATATCTTTTCCGGCTCCTGCCAGGGTTTGCTCAACAACATAACTCAGAAAATCTCTCAAGCGGCGGGATGCAACAAAATCTCTGCTGTTGAAAATCTCTTCCAGCTGCTTTCTTACGTCATCAGGGCGAATGCCGTCAGGCAGAAGCTTATTTTCTTTTTTCCTTTTCAACCCGGTCTTTCCAGTCTTGTTAATGTTTTTTATAAGAAAACATATAGCAGAATAAACGTTTTATACAGTATAATACTGCCTGATTTTTTCAATACCTGGCAGAGTATAATCTGCAAGATGCAGAACAATTATTCGGCAAGTCGGAATAATTTAATTTATTTGGCGGATAAGTGCAACTTTAACCTGCAAGGAGGTAAAAATGGCCAAAATTGTAAATTCCTGGGACGAGTGGTCGCCTCTTAAACGTACTATCGTGGGACGGGTGCACGGCACGCAGATTCCCGCTCCGGAGCCCAACTGGGTTTACCCCGCTCCTAAGGGAGGTTTCCCCCTCGGCACTTGGGGCATGTTCCCTGAAGAAATGGTAGAAAAGGCCGATGCCCAGATGAGCAACTTTGTAAATATTCTGGAAAAACGCGGCATTATTGTTGATCGGGTTGAGCTGCACCCGGTGATGCTCAAGCCCATAGCTGTTTCCACCCCTGACTGGACGCAGCTGAATATGCGCGGCATTGCCTGCCCGCGCGATGTGTTCATTGTAGTGGGTAATGAAATTATTGAAACCGCCGGTTGCCACCGTTCGCGCTGGTATGAATATTTGAACCTGCGCCCTGTTTTCCAGCAATATTTCAAGGAAGACCCGGAGTTTCTATGGAATTCGGCTCCCAAGCCGCGCCTGACCGAAAAAAGCTATAAGCCCAACTGGGATTATAACTGTGAAAATGTCTGGACTGACGAAGAGAAAGAACGCTTCTGCGTAGACTGGGATTATCAGCTCACTGAGGAAGAACCTCTTTGGGATGCCGCCGACTGCGCCCGCGCCGGCAAAGACCTGTTCTGGAATCTCAGCGCCGTGTGCAACCGGGCTGGTGTAGACTGGGTAACCCGTCACTACGCCCAGCGGGGCATCCGGGTACATCCGGTAAAGTTCGACTGCCGTAAGCTCAAGTTCTGGAAACCCTGGCACATTGACGGCGAGTTTACCATGCTGCGTCCCGGCGTTTTGATTACCAATCCGGATTTTCCGATTATGAGCCCGGAAATCATTGACCTGTTCAGAAAGAACGACTGGGAAATTATTGAGGCGGCCCGCCCGGTGCATGAGTATAATCATGACATTTCCCTGATTTATAATGACAGCGGAGGCGGCTGCTACGGCAAGAGCTGGATCAGTATGAACACTTTCTCGCTTGGCCCCAACACCATATGTGTGGAAGGACATGAAACCGGTTATTGTGAACAGCTCGACAAGATGGGCGTGGAAGTGGTGCCCGTGCCTTATGATGAAGTGATTCCCTTTGGCGGCGAACTGCATTGCACCACCCTGGATATTTACCGCGAAAGCAAGCTGGAAGACTACTTCCCCAATCAGTAATAATAGTGAACAACTCAGCCCGTTAGCTGGGGGCTGCTTATCGGGCCGGGTTGGGCGGAGCAGGATTTGATTCCTGCTCCGCCATTTTTAATTTTATCAGCTCTAAATGCTTCTTAAAAGGCGCGGTTATCGCATGCAGCGTAAATCAGCAGTTCCCGGAGCAGATGAAGC
>JAFQMU010000242.1 GCA_017421085.1 Desulfovibrionaceae bacterium
CTGGGAAAAGACCTCTCCCTTGCGCCGCCCTGGAGCCCGCAGGGAGATGTAATTATTGTCACTGCCGGAGGAGCCGACTTTCAGGTAGGCATGGAAGCCTTGGGAACAGCCCGCTTTTTTGATCTCAATGCAGGCTTCATTCCCGATGTCGGCATTGCCGGTCTGCACCGTCTGCTCCCCTACCTGCCCGATTTGGGCAGAGCCCGCCTGATTATTGCCGTGGCTGGAATGGAAGGCGCCCTGCCCGGGGTGCTGGCGGGCCTCTTCCCCGCGCCGGTGCTTGCGGTTCCATCATCCATTGGCTACGGCATAAGCGCCGGAGGCTACACGGCTCTTGCCGGAATGCTGGCTTCCTGCGCTGCCGGCCTGGCGGTTCTGAATATAGACAACGGCTTTGGGGCCGCCTGTTTTGCCGCAAAACTTCTCAACAACCAGGCGGTCTGATTTTTATGATAATGCACACTTTGCCTGATCATGGCGGGGATATTTATCAGGCGGCCAGAGAGCTGGGCATTTCCGCAGAAAACATTTACGATTTCTCCACAAACGCCAATGAATTTGCCCGCGCCCTCACCCAAAGTCTGGTTGGGGCGACCCCATATCCATTTGATCGTTATCCCGACCCTGACAGCGTGCGCCTGCGCGAATGCATTGCCCGCCACGAAGGGGTGAAGGCGGAAAATATTCTGGTGGGAAACGGTTCGGCTGAGCTTATCTTTCTGGCTCTGCAAGCCATGCGCCCCAGCTCAGCCCTGCTGATCGGCCCCATTTTCATGGAATATGCCAGAGCTTGTCAGGCCCTGAAAATTCCCTTTCAGATTCTCCCCCTCAGCCCGGAGAACGGGTTCAATTTCGGACGCTCCGAGCTGGCCGCTCTCTGGCGCAGTCAGGCTGATCTGGCCATTTTATGCACCCCCAACAACCCGACCGGGGTTTGTTTTGATTTGCCTCTGATTTTGGACGCTATGCCCTGTCAGCGCCTGCTCACCGACAACACCTACCGTGAATTTATGTGGGATGAACCGGGCTATGCCGAAAACTGCTGGCTTGGTTACCGTGAGTGCCTGCGCCCCGGCGCCTCTGTGCTCTGCCTGAACAGTTTCACCAAGTTTTTCCACTGCGCCGGGGTGCGCCTGGGCTATCTGGTTGCAGACCGCGCTGTTGTGAACACCATGGCCGCCATGCGCGCTCCCTGGACGGTTTCCGCCTTTGCTCAGGAACTGGGCTGCCGCTTTCTCGAACAAATTGACGAATACCGCGCCTTGCTGCCGGAGCTGCGCTTTGAACGTCACAAGATGATTTCTGAGCTTTTGAGTACAGGCCTGTTCGCAAAAGACGCCGTTTTTCCCGGCCCCAGCTTCATCACCCTTGGCCTGCGCCCCGGCATCGAGGCCATGGAGCTGAAAAAACGCCTGCTGAAAAGGCAGACCCTGATAAGAGTTTGCGACAATATTCCAGGCATGCCGCCCAACTATGTGCGCATTCAGGTCCGCCCGGCCGCCCAGACCGAGCCGCTGCTTGATGCCCTGAACGCCTCAAAATTCCAACTTTAAGAGGATATGCAATTATGAAAAGAAAACTGAGCTGTCTGCTGCTTCTGGCCTTGATGCTGCTGCCCGCCGGGTGCGGAGAAAAGGAAATTCCGCCTCAGGAATACACCGCCAATCAGATTACCCTGACGGTTCCCGGTGGCTGGGGAAGCGGCTATAATGAAGAGCAGCAGCAAATTGTTGTGGAGTCGCCCGAAAAAGACTACGCCCTGGGCATCCAGATTCTGGAAACCGCTGATATCACCCCTGAAGAACTGGCTCAAATCATGTCGGTAGAGCTGAACGGAGAACCGCCCAAGGAGGCCGGTAAATATGGGGAATATGAATTCAACTGCAATATTCTTGAGTATCCGGCGCTTGTAAGTATTCTGAGCAAAGACGGTTTCAGCCTGGTTTTAATTGAAATCGGCGAGAGAACAAAATTCGCAGCCCAGGCCGATGCAGTCCTGAAAAGCATGAAAAGCGACAACCCGGCCTTTCAAAATGTAATCAAGGCAATCAAGTTTCAGTAATTGAGCTTCAATCCGGGCTTTCCAATAACGCCGGCAAGCCCGTTTCAAGACGGGCATAAATACGTCTGAAATTCAAGGGCAGAGTCACTCAAAAGACTCTGCCCTTTGCTTACGCCGAAGGCTCAGACAGAACAATATCGGCGGCTTAATTGCGATACATGCAATCTTCCGGGTACTCCCGCTCACAGGAAATTCGGTTTTTACCTGCATCCTCCCTGTCAGCCGCCGCCACGCCGGAAGATGCGGCAGCCCCGGCGGAGCTAACCTGCTCCCCTCC
>JAFQMU010000243.1 GCA_017421085.1 Desulfovibrionaceae bacterium
AATTTGCTTCATCCGCTCCTCCTTCTATATTAATTCATCTCTTGAAAATTGCCCAATCTCAAAATACCCCAAAGCCGGCTTTCTGGCAAATATGCTCTGCATGCCCGCAGATTTATCCCCTGAATTATTTGGCTCCTCCTCTTCACATAAGCATTGATAATTCTTAATTGTTTTAAACAAAAAAACATGAAATGCCCAAATGTAGCTTTTTCTGCAAAAATTGCATATGATGATTGTCCCGCCGGTACAAAGCCGGACGGAATGTTTGTAATTATAACTGATTTCAGCTTAGTTCTGCGGAGGATATTTTGAACCAGTTTTCCAGAAATTTCATTATTCTGGCCGGCGTAAGCATTTTGATGGTAGTGCTTTTTTCCATGGCCAGCCAGCAGACAAGCCCTAAAAACCAGATTTCATACAGCGAATTCATCTCACAGGTAGACAGCGGCAACGTGATGCGTGTGAATATCAGGGGGCAGAAAATTGACGGACTCACCAGCAGCGGGGCTTCCTTTTTCACCTATACCCCACGTCAGGATGAAAATCTGACTACCCTGCTCCTGAGCAAAGGAGTTACAGTAAATGTTGAGCCGCCGGAAGAAAGCACCTGGCTCGGCTCATTCATGTTCTCATGGCTGCCGGTAATTGTGCTGATTGCGGTCTGGCTGTTTTTCATGCGCCAGATGCAGGGCGGCGGCGGCAAGGCCATGTCGTTTGGGCGCTCGCGGGCCAGAATGATTACCCAGGAACAGGGGAGAGTCACCTTTGATGATGTGGCGGGCGTGGACGAAGCCAAGGAAGAACTCCAGGAAGTGGTTGACTTCCTTTCCAACCCCAAAAAATTTACCCGGCTGGGCGGGCGCATCCCCAAAGGGGTGTTGCTGGTAGGCCCCCCCGGCACCGGTAAAACCCTGCTCGCCAGAGCGGTGGCTGGTGAGGCCGGGGTTCCCTTCTTCTCTATTTCCGGTTCCGACTTTGTGGAAATGTTTGTGGGCGTCGGCGCATCACGGGTGCGCGACCTGTTTGTGCAGGGCAAGAAAAACGCCCCCTGTCTGATTTTTATCGATGAAATCGATGCTGTGGGCCGCCAGCGCGGCGCCGGTCTGGGCGGCGGGCATGACGAACGCGAACAGACGCTGAACCAGCTGCTGGTAGAAATGGACGGCTTCGAATCCAATGAAGGGGTTATTCTGATTGCGGCAACCAACCGCCCCGATGTGCTTGACCCGGCCCTGCTGCGCCCCGGCCGCTTTGACCGTCAGGTGGTGGTTCCCACCCCCGACTTCAAAGGCCGCGAACGCATTTTACAGGTTCACGCAGCCCGCACCCCTCTGGGAAAAGACGTCAATCTGGAAATTCTCGCCAAGGGCACTCCGGGTTTTTCCGGCGCAGACCTGGAAAACCTGGTGAATGAAGCAGCCTTGCAGGCAGCCAAGCTGGGAAAGGAACGCCTGAGCATGTCTGACTTTGAATTTGCCAAAGACAAGGTGCTGATGGGGCGCGAACGCAGAAGCCTGATTCTCTCCGATGAAGAACGCAAGACCACGGCCTATCACGAAGCCGGGCACGCCTTGGTTGCCAAGCTGATAAAGGGAACCGACCCTGTGCACAAAGTATCCATTATCCCCCGCGGCAGGGCTCTGGGGGTCACCATGCAGCTTCCGGAAGGCGACCGGCACGGCTATTCCAAACGCTACCTTGAGGGCAACATTTCGGTGCTTCTGGCCGGGCGCGCCGCAGAAATGATTATTTTCAACGAAATCACCACTGGGGCGGGAAACGATATTGAACGCGCCACCAAAATGGCCCGCAAAATGGTCTGCGAATGGGGCATGAGCGATGTGGTGGGAACAATGGCCGTGGGCGACAACCACAATGAAGTATTCCTCGGCCGCGATATGATGCACTCGCGCAACTACAGCGAAGAAACTGCCCGCCTGGTTGATGCTGAAGTCAAAAATCTGATTGAACAGGGCCTCAGAAATACTCTGGATCTGCTGAACAAACATATAGATATTCTGCATAAAATTGCCGAAGCCCTGCTCGATAAGGAGACCATCAGCGGAGAAGATATCGATGCTATCATGAATGAAATGGGAGTGCCACCCCTGAGCCCAACCCCAAAGCTGGAAGCATCGCAGTCACCGGACAGACTTGAAGCGGAGGCTTCCAAAACAAGAAAAGATGTTATGGAGCCGTCATCAGAAAGCGATGATGACGACAACTTTACCCTGGAAGACAAATAGGATTTCGGCAAAAGTGCCTGTAAAACCGGTTTGGCGGGTTCGCGGGGGCAGGCAGCTGCCTGCCCCTCTCGTCTTTGCAATTGTCAACATTACGCCTGACTCATTTTATGATGGCGGCAGCTATCCCGATTTTGAGCAGGCGCTGGAGCGTTGTCGGCATCTTATCAGGGCAGGAGTTCCTGTGCTGGACATAGGGGCGGAGTCTACCCGTCCCGGGGCTGTTCCCCTGTCTCCTCAGGAAGAATGGGCGCGCCTTGAACCGGTTTTGCCGCGCATAGCCGCCCTGAAAAAAGAACAGGGGAATACTTCATTCTGGCTGTCTGTGGATACCTATCATGCAGAAACAGCCCGCAAGGCCTTGATTGCCGGCGCTCATATTATTAATGATATTTCCGCTTTCAGTTTTGACCCCCATCTGAAAGAAGTGCTTCTGGAATATCGTCCGGGTTATGTCTTAATGCATAATCCCCTCTCTACAGGCGATACGGCGAACATACCAGCTTATAAGGATGTAGTTGGGGAAGTTGAAGACTTTCTGGAAGGCAAAATGAATGAACTGGTAAAGGGAGGGTTCCCGGAAGAGCAGATTATTTTAGACCCCGGCATCGGCTTCGGCAAAGCCCTGAACCACAATCTGGAGCTGCTGCGCGGGCTTGAAAGACTTGAAAAACTTGGGCGCCCTGTCCTGATCGGGCTTTCAAATAAAAGGATGTTTGGAGACCTGTTGGGGCTTAAGACTTGCGAACGGGCGATGGCAACCCAGGTTGCAACGGCATTGCTGGCACAAAGGGGCGTATATGCACACAGAGTGCATGCAGCAGTGGAAACGCTGCAAACTCTGAAATTGGTTGAGGCGCTGCAACCGCAAGCAGATACCGGAGGCGTTCACAGTTCCTACAAACACAGCCCGGTGGAGTAATAAATGCAATTTCTGAGTGAGAACTGGCGTGAAATTATCGACTTTATCCTGGTAAGCTTTCTGTTTTATCAGGTTATTGTCAGAATCAGGGGCACACGGGCCCTGCCCGCAGTTTACGGCCTGGTTGCGCTGATTCTTATTTATTTCTTTTCCAGAGAACTGGGATTTTATACCCTGCAATGGCTTCTGGAAAACTTCCTCGGCTCCCTGTTCATCATAATTATTGTGCTGTTTCAGCGCGACATCCGCGAAATTCTTACGGCAATGGGGCTCAACCGGCTCAACTTTCCCTTTTTCAAACGCAGAAAAATACCTAATGAAGAAATCGTCAACGAGCTGGCCGCCGCAGCCCGCCAAATGTCGCACGACCGCATCGGCGCTCTGATTGTAATCGAACGCCGCAGCCCGCTGGGGGATATTTTACGGGGCGGGGTAACTGTTGACGCAAAAATTACCCGCGCTCTGCTGGTAAGCATTTTCTTTCCCAAAACCCCGCTGCATGACGGAGCAGTGGTTATCGCCCGCGGGCGGGTTGCGGCCGCGGGGTGCATTCTGCCGCTCACAGCGCAGCAAAATATGAGCAACGACCGCGGCACCCGGCACAGGGCCGCCATGGGGGTTACGGAAGAAAGCGATGCTCTGGTTGTGGTAATTTCTGAAGAACGCGGTACCATCAGCATAGCCGAAAACGGCAAACTTATGGTCTCGCCCAGTGAAATGCATCTGCGCAGGGTGCTTGAGGTAGCGCTGGATATATGAAAATATTAAAAAAAATACACTGGCCTTCAGCCCTGTTGTCGGTATTTCTTGCGCTCACTGTCTGTTTCGCCCTGTCCGGACGGGAACGGGTGGAAACATGGATTGATGTTCGCCTGGAAATCAAGGATATGCCTGAAGGTTATGTTCTGCTCAACAGTAATGGCCTGCCCAGTACCGTAGAAGTGCGCCTGAGCGGCCCAAGCGGGCTTATCCGCAACCTGGATGGGCAGAACCTGCCGATGATGCTCAGCCTTTCCGATATCAAGCAGGGCTATAATCTGCTCAGTCTGAATGAAGATGATATCCCTCTGAGCGGCGCTTTTGATATTATGGAAATCAGACCCAACTCAGTGGAGGTAAACGCCGATAAGATTGTTGAAAAGGAAGTAAAGCTGACCGCCCGTTCAACCCAGCCTCTGCCGGAGGGCATAACAAAAATAGAGCTTATTCTTCCCCAAAATACCATTATGCTCAAAGGCCCCCGCACCCTGCTGGAGGAAGTAAGTAAAGTGGATGCGGTGGTCAGTCTGCCTGCAAGCATCTTGAAGCGCGAACTGACTTTACCGTCCAATCTGTCGCTTCCCCAGGGCATAAAAGCTCATCCTGCCCATGTGAATGTTCTCCTCAGGGCAGAAGGCAAACCCAAGGCAATAATTCTTCAGCGCCCGGTGAAGCTTGCGCACAAAAATCCAGATTCCCCCGGACTGCAAATTTCACCGGAAGCGGTGACCATTACCCTGCAGGTTCCGTTTGACTGGAATGAAAAAAATCAGGCGCTCGCTCAGCTTTATGCCGAGGTGTCTCTTCCCGATGACGGGATTATCGACAAACCCCTCACTCGTGAAGTGAAAATCATTTCACCGGAAGAAACCCGGGTTCTTTCAGTCAAACCGGAAAAAGTGAGCATAACCCCAAACTGACCGCAGCTCGGCCGACTTTTAACATAAACATTCTCGAGGCAGGACATGACAAAAAAACTATTCGGCACCGACGGCATCAGAGGCCCGGTAAATAAATATCCCATGTTTTCAGACCTGGCCCTCCGTCTGGGTCTGGCAGCCGGAACCTACTTCCGCACCAGTGACGACCGCCGCCACCGGGTGGTCATTGGAAAAGATACCCGTCTGTCCGGCTATATTTTTGAGAACGCCCTCACTGCCGGCTTGTGCGCCGCCGGAATGGACGTGTTTCTGGTAGGCCCCCTGCCTACCCCGGCCATTGCCTTTCTCACCACCGATATGCGGGCCGACCTGGGCATTGTTATCTCCGCCTCGCACAACCCGTTTCAGGACAACGGCATCAAGCTGTTCAGCCGTGATGGCTTCAAGCTTGATGATGCCGCCGAACACGCCATTGAACAGATGATTCTCGATGAAAACATTCAATGGGACTACCCCGCTCCAGACAAGGTAGGAAAGGCTTTCCGCATTGATGACAGCCAGGGGCGCTACATTGTTTATCTGAAATACAGCTTCCCCGCGCATCTTGATTTGAGCGGCATGAAAGTGGTGCTGGACTGTGCAAACGGGGCCAACTACCATGTGGGGCCTGTGGTGCTGGAAGAATTGGGAGCAAAGGTTATCCGCATAGGCTGCGAACCCAACGGCCTGAATATAAATCTGCAATGCGGCTCGCTGTTTCCGGAAATGGCGGCTGCAAAAGTGCGTGAATGCGGAGCGGATATCGGAATTGCCCTGGATGGCGATGCCGACCGGATAATCTTGGTGGATGAAAATGGAGAAGTTCTGGACGGCGACCAGATTATGGCTATCTGCGCCGAAGACATGATCCGGCAGGGGCGCCTGTCCCATAACACCCTGGTTGCCACCGTAATGAGCAACATGGCTCTGGAAGTATTTATGAAGGAACGCAACGGCGTTCTGTTGCGCACTCCGGTGGGCGACCGTAATGTGGTGGAGGCCATGCGCAACGCCGGGGCTGCGCTGGGCGGGGAACAGTCAGGGCATATTATTTTTATGGATTACGGCACCACCGGCGATGGGCTGCTCGCAGCCCTTCAGGTGATGAAAATCATGCGCGAGCGCAATCAGCCTCTTTCCGAACTGGCCGGTCTGCTCACACCTTACCCGCAGAAACTGATAAATCTGCAAGTGGCGAACAAAGTTCCCTTTGAAAACTGCCCGCTCATCACGGCGGCGGTAAGAGATGCGGAAAGCGAGCTGGGAGAATGCGGCCGGGTGCTGCTGCGTTATTCGGGAACCGAAGCCAAAGCCAGAGTGATGGTTGAAGGCGAAAACAAATCCATGGTAAACCGGCTGGCCGCCCAGATTGCCGAAGCGGTAAAAGAAGAGCTTGGCTGAGAATAAAATCAGGAGAACAGAAAAAACTTCTGCCCCTGAACCGGTTGGATAACCGGGCGCCTCGCAATAACACTCTGCTCGTATGCTGACTTCCATTCTGTAATTAACGCTTGAGTTTAACTTAGCTGCCAAGGAGATTACATGAAAATCAGTAAAGTTGTCATTCCGGTCGCGGGCTGGGGCACCCGCTCCCTGCCTGCCTCCAAGAATATTCCCAAGGAAATGCTGCCGGTATTCAACAAACCGGTTATTCAATATGTGGTTGAAGAAGCCCTGCGCGCCGGGCTGAAGGATGTTGTCTTTGTAACCAGCAAAGAAAAAAGAGTAATTGAAGATCACTTTGACTATAATCTGCAACTGGAAGACACGCTCGAACGCTCCGGCAAACTTGATTTGCTCGATCAGGTGCGCACTGTAAGCGAGATGATAAACATCATTTCAGTGCGCCAGAAGCAGCAGCTTGGCCTGGGGCATGCCGTGCTCTGCGCCAAACAGGTCTGCTGCAACGAACCTTTCGGCGTAATTCTCGGCGATGACATGATTATCGGTCAGGATGCCGGGATTGTTCAACTGATAGAAGCCGCTCAAAAATACGGACTACCGGCAGTGGGCGTAATGGAAGTGCCGCCGGACAAAGTGTCGCGCTATGGAATCGTATCAGGAAACGAAATAGCGCCTGGAATTCTGCGCATAGAAAAAATGGTGGAAAAACCAAAGAAGGAAGAAGCCCCGTCAAACCTGGCCATTGTGGGGCGCTATGTGCTCACCCCTGATATTTTCTGGCATATTGAAAACAGTGAACGCGGTCACGGCGGAGAAATTCAGTTGACTGATGCCCTGCAAAAACTGGCCTCCGACGGCGGAATGCTGGCGGTAAAAATCAAGGGGCTGCGCTTTGATGCCGGCGACTGGGCGGAATATCTCACCGCCAATATCTATTTTGCCCTGCAGGACGAAACCCTGCGCGACGACCTGCTTGAACAGCTGCGCCCGCTGGTCAGATAATTCATCTAAGCGAGTGATAGGCGTAAAGCCGAAATGTTCTGCGCTTATCACTCGTTTTATCTACTTAATTAAGCCCTCCAACTCCATTTTTGCGCGATGTTCGTGCATTTTCCCAGACTCTTTTTTCCAAGCCGGGAAAAGTCACTGGCAAAAACCGGCTCAACCGCCTCTCCATCCGGGTGACGCCTTCTTGCCTGACCCAAACCGTTTGCCCATTCCTGAGTATGAGCACAGGCAGCATCAAAGCAGGTGTTGCGCAAGCGTTTCGGCATGTTTGCCCATTCCTGTGACTGAGCATAAGCGGCATCGGGGTTATCATGCCGATAAGCCAGGCCCGCGGGCTGAACAAACGGCATTATCCAGTCGCCTGGAACATATTTTCCTGAAGAAACAAGGCGGCAACAGACCGCCAAAGGCTTCAGCCCGGCGGAGGCTACAATCGCTTTAAATGAGCTGTCGCTTTCAAAGAAAAAAGGCCGGGACTCCCCCCCCCCCGGAGATTCCCGGCCAAAGCGCATCAGCTAAACTCTCTTAGAACGAATACTTGAATCCGACATAGCCCTTATAGGCATTTTCATCGAAAGTGCTGTCGGCCTGGTCTACATCCACATGCATGTAAGCCAGTTCTACAAACATATCGAGGTTTTCATAAATCTGGATGGTGTTGTCCAGGTTTACTTCAAATGCCCAGTCGGACTTGTCGAGCAGCTTCATGTTGCGGAAAGCGTCTTTGCCGCCAAGCTGGAGAGCTTCCTTGTTGTATTCTTCCACATCGTTGGTGCCTCTGTAGTAGGCAACGCGGAAGTGGCTGGTCAGGTTGTCGATAAAGCGGATATCGTCAAGCCCGAGCGCAATACCCCAGGTGCCGGCAGGAGAAGCGCCGATCATCGCATCGCGGGAACCAACGCCGGTGCTGCCCACATAACCGAAGGAGGTCATGCCCCAGAACGGGGAGAGGGAAGGCAGCAGACCGTCAAGGCCTTCGTTGTTGTCTACATCAGCGCCGGAACCGTACCAGCCGATGATGTTCGGGGTGAAGTAATCAAGCTTGTAGCCCAGCTTGGCAATAATCGCCCAGCCGGCGCGGTCAGTCTTGGTGGTATCGGTGAAGGGCTGATCATAAGCGAGTGAAGCGGGTGCATCGTCTGCGCTGTAGCTGCCGTACACGAAGTCCAAAGCAGCGATGAACGGGTCAAACTCAGACAGATCAAAGGCGAAGCCGGCCCACCAGGCTCTGCCGTCGGCGCCGAAGCTGCCGTTGCCGGTAAGCCAGGAATCAAGGGTGCCGTAGTAACCAATGTCGCCACCCTGCCACAGATCACCGTCTACCCATTCATCTCTACCCGTAATGGGGTTATATTCCATATAGCCAGTACCAAGATTATCACCCACATTGGCAAATACCGCATAGG
>JAFQMU010000244.1 GCA_017421085.1 Desulfovibrionaceae bacterium
CTTTTCAAAAATAATTGTCTGGCTGCGCTGATAACTTGGCCGCCACTGTTCAAACCGCTGAGCAAACGCCGTTGCTGCTACATCCTGAAAAAGTAACGCCTCCGCTTCCTTTTCCGCTCTTTTCCCGCCGCTTGAATCAAGTTCATCTTTTAAATCCATCACTTTGCGCCGGGCATCATGCAAACTCAGTGTCGGATAATCCCCCAGACCAAGCAAAGTATTTTTTCCGTTACGGCGATAACGTAAACGCCAGCTCTTGCGTCCGGACGGTTTAACCTCTAAATAAAGGCCGTCTCTGTCAGCGATCCGGTAAAGTTTATCTTTCGGCTTAAAAGCCTTGATTTTTAAATCAGTTAAGGGCATAGCGGCGTATACTCCACACAAAAGTCATTTTATACGCCATTTAATACGCCGGTTTATGCTTAACGTCAATTAACAAACTGAAATAAACTGAAACAAACAAAGTCAGAAAACATAAGAAAACCGAGGTTAATCAGTCATTTTTTTAACTTGGATTAACCCCGGCAAACTTACTGATGGTGCGCCCGGCAGGAATCGAACCTACGGCATCGGCCTTAGGAGGGCCGCGCTCTATCCAACTGAGCTACGGGCGCGAAGTTGTCTATTTAGCGCACTGCGCCTCACAAGTCAAGGCAGGCTGCATCAGTCAAGGCAGAACGCTGCGAAGTGCCTTGAGAACCAGAACCGGTCATCACGCAGGAGAACTCTCTTCCTCGCATTTTTCCGGGCTGGGAGTGAGCGGCCCCAGAGCCGGAATGGTATCCACCCCCCACTCTTTGAGCGAGCTGGAGATAAACTCGCAAATATGGTTATGTTCGTCCTTGCCTTTTCCTTCTACCTTCAAAGGCGCCCCGAACCTGAAATGCACTTCCCGGCTTGGGTCAATCGGGCCTGCGTCTTTGAGAAATCTTCCCATGCCCCAGACATCGGTTTTAACAGCTACGGGAATAATCCAAGCCTCGTTGCGCCGGGCCAGTTTGACCCCGATTGAGTTGAACTGAGTAAGGTCAAAACAAAAACTGCGGGTGCTCTGAGGAAATACGATTACCGACACCCCCTGCTCCAAACGGCTGCTTCCTTCCCGCAGCATCACCGCCAGGTCTTCCCGCGGGCTGACTCTCCCCACAACAATAGGATTTCTTGAGCCGAGCACCCTGCCGAATAAAGGATATTTAAGAAGGGAGTCTTTAGTTACAAAGGTAACCGGGCGATGCGGTTCAATAATGCATGGCAGCGCAAATGTTTCCAGGGTACTCATGTGATTGCCGATAAAGACGCACGGTTCTTCCACCGAACGGATATGCTCAAGCCCTTCCACATAAAAACGGGCTCCGCTCAGCTCCAGCGAGCGCACAGTGTCCCAGCTGCTCTTTATCCAGTCCTCCGAAGAATAAATCCCTTTTCCCGCCAGCCATGAAGCTTTAAGCAAAATGGGCAGCAGCCTTGCATAGTGGCTTAGTGACGGAAACAGACGTGAAAAGAATGAACTGCTACCTTCCGGAGTAACATAGCTGTTTAATTGCATGAGTTGTTTAAAGCAAATGGACATGGCGCGCTATCACAAATTAAACTATTCACCCAGCTAGCTGCATGGCGACAATAAATAAAATCAATATTATTTCAAATAAACCCGTTCGCCCTTAGGCACATAGATACGGGAAAAACAATATGATATCTTACTTATTTAATCGGAATTTTCAAGTCTTTCCTGACGAAAATTCAGCCCGCCTGCGTCAAGGCCGCGCCCTGCGTCATAAATTCCAAGCAGGTCTTCAACAACTATAACCTTGCGGGCCCGCCGGTAGTAACGCACGATGTTTAAAAAGTCGGCTTCATAGCGCTGCCCCTGCCACCCCCCGCAAATATCCACCACTAAGCTGCGGGCCAGACACAGGCATAGCGGGTCGATGTTGCACTGGCGCACCAGCTCGCGCCCCTCTACAATTTCCGGCAGCCAGGGCTTGGCAAAGGCCCGGCTTACATCAATCCGTCCGATAAGCATATCCGCTTCAGGATAGGCTTCATAGATGCAGAATGCCTGCGGCGTGAGAACATTATCATCATCATGAAAAATTATCCGCCTGCCCCGGGATGCCTTAAGCAGCCCATGCCTGATGGCGTTGCCGAAGTCATTATCCTTGGGAAAATCAAAATAGCGGATGAACGGGTAATCGCGCACCCGCTCCCCTTTTACCCCGTCAAAGCCTACCAGCATTTCCACGCCGCTCAATCCGTCCACAGACAGACCGGCCTGCTCGGCAGCCAGCTTCACCGCATCGACAGCCTGAGCCAGTGCGCACGGTCTGTCGCCCCGGCTGGGAGTAATCAGAGAATATTGTATATTATCAGTTTTCATCTGGCTGCCCGCCCTGTTCCCCGGTTCGAAGGGGCTCCGCCCCTGCATGTTGGGCTGAACCTTTTTCAGCAGGAGATTTCAACATACGCCTGCCTTCCTCTGCACCATCGCCATAAACTCCCGGCTGAGAAGATGACGGGCCGCCGCCCCTGAAACTCATTCTACCCGACTGTGCCTTCTCTGCCTGCAGGCGTTTCCACCATGCGGCAAGCCGGGCCTCATCGCCATGAGCGGCAGGGTGATAATATTGCGCGCCTTCAACCTCATCAGGCAAATATTGCTGACGCACCCATCCGTCCGGGAAATTATGCGGGTATTTATAGCCCTTTCCGTAGCCCCAGGTTTTGTGCATGGCTGTAACCGCATTGCGCAGATGCAGGGGCACCGGCCTGGGCCCTTTATCCCGCACGTCTCTGGCAGCTTTGTGATAGGCGGCATAGGTGGAGTTGCTCTTCCGGGCAAGGGCGAGATATACGACGGTTTCAGCAAGAGGAATAAATCCCTCCGGCATTCCCACAAACTCCACCGCCTGCTGACAGGAAACAGCCATTGTCAGGGCGTATGGATCAGCCAGCCCCACATCTTCAGAAGCGGAGAGAATAAGCCTGCGGCATATAAAGCGGGGGTCTTCCCCACCTTCAAGCAGGCAGGCCAGATAATAGAGGGCGGCGTCAGGATCGCTGCCCCGGATAGACTTTATCAGTGCGGAGGCCAGCTCATAGTGACTGTCGCCGTCGCGGTCGTGGCGAATCAAAATTTCAGGAAGCAAAGCCTTCAGGGCCGCCGGCCTGCGTTCATCATCAGACAGACCTACAATATATTCAAGCAGATTGAACAGAGTGCGGGCATCGCCGTGGGCCAATACCGCCAACATTTCTCTGGCCTCCTGCTCAAGGCCTATTTCCATTTCCCGCAAACCCCGGTCAAGCAGCGACTTCAGCTCTTCAACGCTGAGCGGCCTGAGCCGCAGCACATGCAGTCGCGATAACAGCTGGCGGGTTACGCTGAACGAAGGGTTTTCCGTGGTGGTAGCCAGCAGAGTAATTTCTCCGCTTTCCACCGCCGGAAGAAAAAAATCCTGCTGAGCTTTTGAAAACCGGTGGAGTTCATCGAGAACCAGAATTTCCACATTGCTCAAAGAACGCCTGAGGCTCTGCAAACCGGCTTCAGGCGCCGATATGCGCAGCACCCGCTCAGAATGGGCCTGAGCCAGAAGCAGAGCAAGCGTAGACTTGCCGCAGCCTGGCGGGCCGAAGAAAAGAAGACTGGGCAGACGCTGAGCCTTAAGCAGATTGCTTAAACGTCCGCGCAAATGAGCCTGCCCCACAAACTGATCCAACTTAGCGGGGCGCAGACGTTCCGGTAAAGGTTTGAGAATACTCATGCCTTGAAATGCGAATTTATGGTTTGCCGCAAACTATGCAGATTTAATGGGAAATGCACAGGCGCACTCCAATTCTGCCCTGTTCGCTGCAAGTATAAATTAAGCCCCGAGAAATGGGAATAGGCGATTGAAGATTTGCAGTTTTCAAAAAATTAAAAAAGCTGATTGCTGCAGTGGCAAAAAAGTATACCTTTCTGCCATACTGACCATCTAAAGTCTTTTTTAAAATTATCACGAAATCGACACTATTTCAAGTAAAACAATTAGATATTTAGCATAGCTGCAAGATGGTGAAAAGGTATACTTTTTTGACAGTTGAGCTAAAGAAGTCCATAAAAAAAATTCTGATAGAATATATTATGTACTCCAATCATACTTTCACTGCCTTATAACCTTTCCCAGACTCACCATACAATTGTAACGACATCCAATAAGCCCATGGCTTAAAGAGAAAAAATGAAAAGTATTTTAAAAAAGCTATGGAAGCAGAGCCCGGCATGGAGCAGGAGCCTGTTTTTGCGGCTTTTATGCCGTCTGCGTCTGAGTGAGCGCAAAGAGGGCAAAGAGAGCGTTGCCGATGCGCCTGTTTATATTTTCGGATGTTTCCAGGCCGGCGGGGGGTTGTCGCGCTCAGCTGAATTGTATGCGGAACAATTTGAAAAAACCCACCCCCACTGCATCAGGGTGGACACAAGCCGGGAAGCC
>JAFQMU010000245.1 GCA_017421085.1 Desulfovibrionaceae bacterium
GTTTCGTAAATATCACATAGTAGTTTTTAAAGAAGGCCGAAGCGATTGCCGCAACCTGCGCTTCAGAGGCTGGCTCGGCGCCGGCCTCTGCCTGCTGGTGCTGGCTCTGGCCGGGGGAAATATATATCTCTTCAAATATTTCGCCAAAAGCCAGGCTTTGGAAAACCGGCTGGCCCAGACGGAAAAACTTGTGGAAGAACAAAATGCCCAGCTGATTAATCTTACCGGCAAGCTGCGCAATGTGCAGGCAGACATGAGCCGGGTGCAGCAATTCAACTCAAAGCTGCGGGCGATGATGAATCTTGAACACGAATCGGTTGATACGACCGGTCTTGGCGGCCCGGGCACCGAAGACTTTACCCGGGGTTATCTGCCTCTGCTCAGGCAGGAGCTCCTGGCCCGGAAAATGAACACCTTTTTAAAAGAACTTTCCTTTGAAGCCAACCTGGAAGAGGTGCACCAGCAGGAATTGCTGCAGCTTTTGCGCAAAAACAGCGAAGTGCTTGCTGCCACCCCCTCCATCTGGCCGGTGGAAGGCTGGATTACCTCCGGGTTTGGCTCGCGCGGCTCGCCGTTCACCAAGCGGCGTGAATTCCATAAGGGGATAGACATCAAGGCCAAGTCAGGCACGCCGATTCAGGCGCCGGCCAAAGGGGTGGTCGCTTCTGCCGGCTGGCAGGGCGCATACGGCAATATGGTAGTAATCAACCACGGCAACGGCATTACCACCCGTTACGCCCACATGCAGAAGTCGGTTTTAAAAGAAGGCGACAAAGTCAGCCGCGGCGACCTGATCGGATATGTGGGCAGCACCGGCCGCTCCACCGGGGCGCATCTGCATTATGAAGTAATGGTTAACGGCGTTTGCGTGAACCCGATGCAGTATATCCTGAACTGATGACAGCTACTTAAAGTTCTGTTCTCTCATCGCCGCGTCTGCACCCGGCACCCTGAAAGGCAGCAGCTGCGGATTGCCGGGGGCGGTCATGCTCTGAATGGCTGATATATCCGCATGCTGCAAATTAGGAATTCAAACCCGCGGTACCTATGCAAAACTCAAAAATATTTATAATAGCAGAAGCAGGCGTCAATCATAACGGCTGTCTGGATATGGCGGTCGAGTTGCTTGAAGCCGGTGCAGAGGCCGGAGCTGATGCTGTAAAGTTTCAGACCTTCAAATCTGAAAAACTGGTCAGCCGCCATGCCCCCAAGGCGGAATATCAGAAAAGCGCCGGGCCTGAAGGTGAAAATCAGCTTGCCATGCTCAGGCGGCTTGAGCTTTCTGAGGCGGATCATAAAATGCTGCTCGGCCATGCTCAGGGCCTGGGAGTTATGTTTCTCTCAACCCCGTTTGATCCGGAAAGCATCCGTCTGCTTTATAATCTGGGCCTGCCCTTGTTTAAGATAGGTTCAGGGGAAGTGACCAATTTGCCATACCTGCGGACTGTTGGAGAGCTCAACCTCCCCACAATCCTGTCAACAGGAATGTCTACTCTGGATGAAGTGGCCGCAGCGGTACGGGCGCTGACCGGGGCAGGTCTGGAGGAGAGCCGGCTCACCCTGCTGCATTGCAATACCCAGTATCCAACGCCTGATTCTGATGTAAACCTGCGGGCCATGCTTACCATGAAGGAGGCCTTTCCCGGTCTGGGCGGCATAGGCTATTCCGATCACAGTTTGGGGCTGGAAGCCTGTTTTGCCGCTGCGGCCCTGGGAGCTCAGGTTCTCGAAAAACACTTCACCCTTGACCGCCGCCTGCCCGGCCCTGACCATCAAAGCTCTCTGGAACCGGCGGAGCTGGCGGAGCTGGTTCGCGGAGTGCGCCGAATTGAGCGGATGCTTGGCAGCGGCCGCAAAGAACCCTCCCCCTCAGAGCGCCCGAACATGACGGCCGCCCGCAAAAGCCTGGTGGCAAGCCGGCGCATAAGTCGGGGCGAGCTGTTCACCCCGGAAAATCTCACTGTCAAGCGCCCCGGCAACGGCCTCTCCCCCATGCTCTGGGATAAGGTAATGGGTACTCCGGCCAGACGCGACTTTGAAGCCGATGAACTGATAGAAATTTAAACATCCAGGCTCCGCCTTCTCTGTGGGAGAGGCCTGGTTTGTGTGGGGCGGGGCTTTTCGTGCGCCAGACTTAAATTGAACTGCCCGGCTTGTCCGGTTCAGCAGGCAGTCTTGCCCCCAGTCAGTTCCGGCTGTCAGCAAGCTTAATTCCGCATTTTCACAGTGATTTGCCGCAAAAAAACATGGGCCGCGCCGCCAGGCCCGGCAGACACGGCCCATATGCCGCGCGCTTGTCCGGCTTTCAGGCAAATGCGGGGTCATTGCGGAGGATTTCCGAAATCTGCTCAACGTCTTTATCGCCCCGCCCGGAAAGGCATACCAGAATAATTGCCTCTTCCGGCATTTCCTTTGCCAGGTCAATGGCTCTGGCCAGGGCATGCGCGGACTCAAGCGCGGGGATAATTCCCTCAGTGCGGCTCAGCGTCAAAAAGGCCTCCACAGCCTCCTGATCGTTGGCCAGCATATACTCAGCCCGGCCCATGGCTTTGAGAGCGGCATGTTCCGGTCCCACCCCAGGATAGTCCAGACCGGCGGAAATGGAGTATACCGGCGCCACATTCCCCTGTTCATCCTGCAAAACAATGCTGCGGTACCCATGCAGCACTCCGGGTTGTCCGTAGGTCAGAGTAGCTGCATGTTCACCCAGTTTCACGCCCTTGCCTCCCGGCTCAACCCCAATCAGGCGCACCTCACTGTCAGCGATAAAGCCGGAAAATATTCCTATGGCATTGGAACCGCCGCCCACGCAGGCAACCACGCAGTCAGGCAGCCTGCCGACAGCTTCCAGCATCTGTTCCCGCGATTCTTTGCCGATTACCGCTTGAAAAGCGCGCACCATCATGGGGTATGGATGGGGCCCCACCGCAGACCCGAGCA
>JAFQMU010000246.1 GCA_017421085.1 Desulfovibrionaceae bacterium
GCGGACAGCATGCTCTGGAGCGGCACCTTTGCCCGTCTTCCCAATGCCTCCAGTCCGGCCGGGTTTGCAGAGTTCCGCAGCTATATCTATAATGGAGAAGTTGTAGACCAGCAGACTCACCAGGGCTCCGACCTCGCCTCCGTGCGACAGGCCGCCATCCCCGCAGCCAATGACGGGGTGGTTATTTACACCGGATATATGGGAATATATGGCGAGATGGTGCTGATAGACCATGGTCTTGGGGTGCAGACCCTTTATTCCCATATGAGCAACATTCTCGTAAGCGAAGGCGAGGCTGTAACCCGCGGTCAGACCATCGGCCAAACCGGGGCCACGGGCATGGCGGGGGGAGATCACCTCCACTTCGGCGTTTATATTTCGGGATTTCCGGTAAACCCGATTGAATGGTTCGATTCTCAGTGGATTAAAGATAAAATAACAGATCGCCTGCGCCTTCCGGGCGAAATAATGCAGTAGGTTGTCATGTCTGATCCGATTAAACGAGTCAAGGGCTTCGCCGACATGTTCGAGCCCGAGTCCACGGCCTTTACCTTTCTGGAGAATACCGCCCGCAGGATTTTCGGCCTGTATGGCTACACCGAATTACGCACCCCGGTTCTGGAGCGCACAGAACTGTTCGCCCGGGGCATAGGGGATGAAACCGATGTGGTGCAGAAAGAAATGTATACCTTCCCCGACCGGGGGGGGCGCTCTCTGACCATGCGCCCGGAAGCCACCGCGGGAGTGATGCGCGCCTTCATTGAAGCCGGAGCGGCCGCCTCCCAGTCGGTGAGCAAGTTTTTTACATACGGCCCCATGTTCCGTTATGAACAGCCGCAAAAAGGACGGCTGCGTCAATTTCACCAGCTCAACTGCGAATGCCTCGGCCCGGTGGAGCCTGGCGCAGATGCAGAAATCATCACCATGCTCATGCATTTCCTGAGCGAAATCGGGCTGGAAGACCTGTGTGTGGAAATCAACTCCCTGGGCGACAAAAACTGCCGCCCCCTCTACCGTCAGCAACTGCTCGACTGGGCGGCCGGTCTGCCGGAAGAAGAGCTTTGCCCCGACTGCCGCCGCCGGATGCATACCAACCCGCTGCGCCTTCTGGACTGCAAGGTCCCCGCCTGTCAGGCCCTAACCAAAGACGCGCCGGTAATGATTGACCATGTCTGCCCCGACTGCCGCGCACATTTTGACGAAGTCTGCGCTCTGCTCGATAAAAACGGTGTGCCCTGGAAACTCAACCCGCGGATGGTGCGCGGGCTCGACTACTACATGCGAACCACTTTTGAGGTGGTTTCCAACAAAATCGGCTCTCAGGGGGCAGTCACCGGCGGCGGCCGTTACGATGGGCTCATTCATGATCTGGGCGGGCCGGATGTTCCGGGTATTGGTTTTGCCAGCGGCATGGAGCGTCTGGCCATGCTGCTGCCGGAAACAATTTTGAAACGCCCCGATTTTTATATTGCAGTGGTGGAAGATGCGGCCATGGATTGCGCCTTTGAGCTTGCTCAGAAGCTGCGTCTGGCCGGACTGAGGGGTGAAATGAGCTTCTCCGCCAAAAAGATGAAACAGCAGATGAAAACCGCTTCCAAACTCAATGCCCGCAAATGCCTTATTCTCGGCGGGCTGGAAGTGGAAAACCGCACAGTTCAGATTAAAGATATGGACAGCGGCGAGCAGACTGAGGCAGCCTTGTCTGACATCGCCAGATTTTTTGAATAGACCCAGCAAAAGGACCTAGTAATGGAACAGAATCTAAATTTAACCCAAGTTGACAATATTCAGAAGGAACATCAGAAACATATCGTTCCGCTGGGTGACTGGAAACGCACCCACAGTTGTGGAGATTTGCGCGCCTCCGACATTGACAGCAATGTTCTTTTGATGGGGTGGGTGCAGTTCCGCCGCGACCATGGCGGCCTGATTTTTGTTGACCTGCGCGACCGCGAAGGACTCACCCAGATTGTTTTCTCACCCGAGGCCGATCAGGCCGGGCATGAACGGGCGCATATTCTTCGCAGCGAATATGTGCTGGCAATCAAAGGCTATGTGCGCTCCCGTCCGGAAGGCATGGCCAACCCCAATATGAAAACCGGGGAAATTGAAGTTGTTGTTACTGACTGGAAACTGCTCAACACCTCAAAAACCCCTCCCTTCGAGGTGGAAGACCGGGTGGAAGCCAGCGAAAACCTGCGCCTGCAATACCGCTATCTCGATCTGCGCCGCCCCAAAATGGGCGCCAATATCCGCCTGCGCCACAAGGCCACCCAAGCTATTCGCAATTTTCTGGATGAAGACGGCTTTCTGGAAGTGGAAACTCCCTTCCTCACCAAGTCTACTCCTGAAGGAGCACGCGACTTTCTCGTGCCCTCGCGCCTGAATGCCGGAGATTTCTATGCCTTGCCTCAGTCGCCCCAGCTGTTCAAGCAGATGCTGATGGTGGCGGGCATCGAGCGCTATTATCAGGTGGCCCGCTGTTTCCGCGATGAAGACCTGCGCGCCGACCGCCAGCCCGAATTCACTCAGGTTGACATCGAAATGTCATTTGTCAATGAAGAAGATGTAATGAACATGGCGGAACGCCTGATGGCCCGCGTGTTCAAAGAGTGCATGGGCATCGAGCTTCAGCTTCCTCTGCCGCGCATGACCTATGATCAGGCCATTGCCGAATATGGTGTGGATAAACCGGATACCCGGTTCGACCTTAAAATCAAAGAAGTTACCGAAATTCTGCGCGGCTCGGAGTTCAAGCTCTTTTCTTCCTCCCCTCTGGTCAAGGCTCTGCGCGTGCCCGGCGGGGAAGCGTTCAGCCGCAAGGAAATTGATGACTTCACCGACTTTGTGCGCATTTACGGCGCCGGGGGCCTCGCCTGGATTAAAATTAAGGAAAATGAATGGCAGTCGCCCATCGCCAAATTCCTTTCCGAAGCCGAACGCCAGGGCCTGGTTGATGCCCTGGGGCTGGAACTGGGCGATATCGTATTCTTCCAGTCAGGCCCGGCGGATATCGTCAATCCGGCCATCGGCAACCTGCGCATCAAAGTGGCCGAAGCCCTTAATCTGATTCCTGAAAATACCTTTGCCTTTACC
>JAFQMU010000247.1 GCA_017421085.1 Desulfovibrionaceae bacterium
CCATGCTGGCCCAGGCCAACTCCCTGCCTCAGATGGCTATGCAGCTCATCGGCGGCTAATAAAAAATTCCATAGGGAATTGGGGAGAAATCAAGCCGGAGTGCATTGCGCTCCGGCTTTTTTTTGTCTGAAGAAATCCTCATTTGCAGGTGCGCATCGGATGAATGCGCACCCCGTGCACCCCCCGGGCGGCGTTCCTGACCCAGGTATATGCTTAGCTTTATTCTTTCCTGTGCGGCGCAGCTTTAAATGTATGAAGCAGCTTTTATCATAAGAATTTACGCCCCGGCATTCAGTAACAGGCGGCTTCTGCAGCCGCGCCGGGCATGATTGAATATGCTTGACACAAACGCAAAATTGAGGAATGTCTGAATAAACGCGCCCGTCCTGTTCAGGAAATTTGCGGCGTGAAATATATTAACCATGAGGGGGCTTGTTCATGAGTTGGGATAAGCAGCATATATTGTCTGAGCTTTCGGCTGAGGAATCATGGCGGATGTTCAGGATTATGGGCGAAATAGTTGAAGGGGTTGATACCCTCAACCAGTATAAGAAATGCGTTTCCATTTTCGGATCGGCCCGCACCCAGCCGTCTGAGCCGATTTACGCCGAAACTGAGAAACTGGCTGAACTTTTGGTAAAGGCGGGTTACGGCATGATTACCGGCGGCGGCCCCGGGCTGATGGAGGCTGCCAACAAGGGGGCGTTCAATGCCGGCGGGCAGTCCATCGGTCTGCATATTGAGCTGCCGCACGAACAGCAGCCCAATCCTTATCTGACCCAGCGCATCAACTTCCGCTATTTCTTCATTCGCAAGCTGATGTTTGTGAAATATGCCATGGCCTATGTGGTCATGCCCGGCGGCATGGGCACCATCGATGAGCTCAGCGAGGCGTTTGTTCTGGCTCAGACCAACCGTATAAAGCCGTTTCCCATTGTGCTTTACGGTTCTGACTTCTGGAATGGCCTGCTGGACTGGATCAGGGATAAGATGTTTGAATACAGGTTCCTGACTGAAAGCGAGCTGGAGCTTGTTACTGTTCTGGACAGCCCTGAAGAAGTTGTTTCCTTTATCAGGCGCCATGTAATTATTTAGCCTGAGATGGAGAATTATGCGCTGCCTGAACAATGAGCAGGAAGATGCGCCGGAACAGTCTCTGAATTGCAGTCCGCGTCCTGTTTCTCCTCCTGCGCCGGAAAATGTGCCCGGTCTTGAGCTGCCCCCCGGCTGGCCGGACTGGGAGAGCCTGATGGAGGAAGCGTTAAGCGAGGCGCGCCGGGCTTTGCTGCTTGATGAGGTCCCGGTGGGAGCGGTGGTGGTAAGCGCAGATGGAACCATTATCGGGCGCGGGCATAATGCCCCTGTTTCAGCCTGCAACCCTGCTGCCCATGCCGAACTGGCCGCGCTGCGCCAGGCTGCGGAAACCAGCGGCAACTACCGGCTCAACGGGGCTGTTCTGATAGTTACCCTGGAGCCTTGCCTGATGTGCACCGGGGCGGTTGTGCACAGCCGCCTGCGTGGCCTTGTGTTCGGGGCCTGCGATTATAAAACCGGGGCTGTCTGTTCAAGAATGGAAGGTCTTGATCTTCCGTTTCATAATCATAAAACCGTCTGGGCGGGCGGCGTGAAACAGAATGAATGCGGCGAGCTGCTTTCAGATTTCTTCAGAGCCCGGCGGCAGGCTGCCAAAAAATCTGAGCAGACCTGAAAAAGGAGAGGTTCTATGTATTATGAAGACGATGTGTCTGTGATGGCAACAGTCATAATTCTGTATATTATGATTATCGGGGTGTGGTGGGCGCTTTGCGGCATTATCGGACACGCTCTGCTGAATAAAAAAGGCTACCGTCACATCGGGCTTTATATTCTGGTCTGGTGTCCTCTGCTTAACTGGCTTGCAGTTATTTTAGCTGCAGGGCTGCCCGATGTGCAGCTTAACCGCAAGGTGGATTATCTGCTGCATGAACTCGCGGCGCGCGGGCTGGTCAACGCTGCTCCTGTGCAGAACCTGCGGCCGCATATCCCGACAGGCGGAGTAATGCCCCCCTCGGGCGGGGCGGGCAGTCAGATGGGCCGTCAGCATATACCTGTGCCGAACATACCGGCGCAACAAATGCCTGCTCCGAACATGTTTACCCCTGACCATGGGGGGATGCCGGTCGGCCATGCCCCAGCTTCGCCAGGCGGTGGGCCTCAGAGTTTGCGCACCGGGTCGCTCACTTCCGGGGGGGCTTTCCCTGGCGGTTACGCCTCTTTTCAGCAGAGCAGTTTCCAGCCTGTTTCCGGGCAGATGACGCCGCCTCCTCAGGCGGCAGGGGCGGGACAGCCTGTGCAGCAAAGCGGTATGAATACCCCTGGGGAAAACATGGAAAATCCGCCGGCAGGGAGAAATGACGGCGGCAGCTGCAGCAGCTGATAACGAAGTTTAAAAGGCCGGGCAACCGGCCTTTTCATATGCTGGCTGCAAGGAAAATATTTTTTGTTTCCGGGATTCCCGGGAGAATCCTTTACCGTATACTGGCATTTATTCTTAATGTGGTGTAAAAGAAATTGTTTATACGCTGATAAGATTTTTTGATTACGGAGTTTTTTTGTCCAAACAAATTATATACGGAGTGCAGCTGCAGCCTTGCGGACAGATTTGCTATTTTACAGCCGGTGAATGGCGGCAGCTTTCCAGAGGCGACAGAGTGGTTGTGCGCGTGGATCGCGGCGAGGCCCTGGCGGAGATTGTGCGCATTATCAACCCGGAACAGTTGGAAAAAATTTCCGATATCCCGGAAATCAATGCAAACCCCGCTCAGTCTCCAGAAGATCCGGGCGTTTCTCCTGTTATTCCTTCTAAAGAAGAGGAAAAAGAAGTTTTTTCAGCTGAAACGGCTGCTGATGAAACGGCTGCTGATGCCCCTGAAGAACAGAGCGGTAAACAGGCGGAAGATGGGCAGCCTGTTGACAAACGCAGTTTTGCCGGAGAACCGCTGCAATGGGAAATCTGGGGAGATGATGAGCAGCCGGAAGAAGGCATTACGGTAGAGCCGGGGCTTTGTCTTGACCCTGCATCTTCAAACATTCAGGATATTCTGCGCCCTGCCTCTCCCGCTGATCTCGCGCGGGCTGAAAGCAATCAGGAGTTGTCGAGAAAGGCGCATATATTTTGTATGCAGCGGGCCCGTCACCACCACCTGGAAATGAAAATGGTGCAGGCTGACTATCTGCTGGATGGTTCAAAAATAATTTTTTATTTTACTGCGCCCAACCGCATAGACTTCCGCGAGCTGGTCAAGGATCTGGTCAGAGAATTCCGCACCCGCATAGAGCTGCGTCAGATTGGAGTGCGCCATGAAACCCAGATGATCGGGGCTACCGGCAATTGCGGCATGGTATGCTGCTGCCGCCGCTATATGCGGCGTTTTGCACCGGTGACCATTAAAATGGCCAAGGAGCAGAA
>JAFQMU010000248.1 GCA_017421085.1 Desulfovibrionaceae bacterium
ATAACCCCTTTTTGCCCGACTGGTACCGCCTGGGCACTTTTCTTGCCGCTTATCTGGACAACAATCTGGAGGCGGCAATGCACGAAGCCAACCAGATTCGCTGGCCCGGTTATGTGGCCGGGCCGATTCTCAGGGCAACTGTTCTGGGGCAACTGGGTCGCCGAGAAGAGGCCGCTTCGGAACTGAAGGAAATAAACCGCCTTGCCCCTCACTTTAAACGAATCGGGCGGAGGGCTTTAAGCAAAGTTTATTACCACAGGCATCATGCCGATGCCCTGCTCTCCGGGCTGAGCAAGGCGGGTTTTGAGGTTGATTGAAATCATTGTTTTTATTTCCCCATTCCCTCATGCCGTAAACCGCAGCCGTCTGCCTGATTTCATTACTGTGTCTTTCTGCTTTAATTGTGCCTGAAGGCCTTTCTCAGTCTGAACCGGGCTGACCTCTTGCCTGCCAGGTTAACATGTATACCCCGGCCTTAACATGTATATACTTATCTTCTTTCTGTTCCTGGATTATAAAAACCAGGCGCTCGTAAAAGGGCCCTTTTGACAGCCCACCCCGCGGCCGGCATTTGGGTTCGCATGTTTGAGAGCAGCCGGAGCGCAAAAAACAAAGGAGTCTGCAACAATGGCCAAAACCGGTTATGTGATGATTATACTCTGCGCAATCCTGTTTTCACTGATTGGAGTAATCAGCCGGGTTCCCCTTGCCGAGGGGCTTGATCCGGTGGAAATTGCCTTCTGGCGCGCAACTTTCGGGTCAGTTTTCTTTGTCAGCCACGGCATGCTTGTCGGGGCATGGCGCATTCCGGCAAAGCAGCGCGCCATTTTCACTGCATTCGGCATACCGGGAGTCGGGATACTGTTCTTTCTCTATGTTTATGGGGTGCAACACGCAGGGGCATCCATGACCTGCGTGCTTAACAACACTTTTCCCATCTGGGTTGCAATATGGGCCTATCTGTTTTTCAACGAAGCCATGACCGGACAAAAGATTACCAGCGTTGCCCTGGCCGTAGCCGGGGCCAGCCTGATTGCCGTTTCCGGCGGGGGGTTGCCTGAAGGGGCATCGCCTCTGGGCATTGCCGCCGCCTGCGGCACCGGTTTTTTATTTTCCCTGCATTCTCTGGTAGTTAAAAAATATGTAACCCAGAATGTTTCGCCGGTGTCGCTATACATGCACATTCTGCCTGCGGGTGCGCTGTGCATTCTGCCTTTTGTGGACTTCATGCCCGGCAAAAGCCTGGAAACCTGGGTTTCTTTGATTTCGCTCGGCCTGTTCTGCAACTGGCTGCCTTACCTCTGCTTCTGCGGAGCGCTGAAACGTCTGCCCGCCACCAGGGTATCCGTAATCGAAAGTTCAGGCGAGCCGCTGCTCACTGTGCTGTTTGCCTTTATTTTCTGGGGCGAAGTATTCAGCCCTGTGGGCTGGCTCGGGGCAATAATGGTTATCTCAGCGGTGGTAATCATTATCACGGCCAAGGAGGTAAAGCGCAGACCGGCGGTGGAAAATAGAGTCGACACAGACCGGACACTTCTGCGCAAAGCGGGATAGGCGGCGAGACATCAGGGCGGGCTGTATCAAGATATTCTTGGTATTAAAGGCAGCGTCTTCACGCGAAGGCGCTGCCTCATGTGTTGACCTGATTATCCGAACTCTTGCCGCAGTGAAAAGCAAAAATGTGCATTCCTGCCGCATGCAGCAAAGGGAATATACCAGCTCTGAACCTTGCCTTCATTGAAACAGGATCAACCATCCCTGCAAAGAACTAAAATCCCCCGAAAGCAAGACCTTCTGCAAGCAGAGCAGCCCACTTTTCATTAATCACCATGCAATGAAGCAGGCGCTCCTGCTTTTGTTTAAAATTCGGCTCCAGAGCCAGCAGCTGTTGCAGCGTTTTTTCGGTTTCAGCCTTCATGCCCAGGCGTGCATAGGCCGCTGCCCGGGCAATGGGATCCCAGATACAGGTTGGCACGTTCATCAGAAGGGCCTCGGAAAGCGCTTCTTCATATTCTCCGCGGGAATAGTAATACATAAATGGAACAATATGGCACCAACTGGGGCTGTAAGGGTTGAGGCGCAGGGCCTCTTCCACCAGCTCCCTGCCTTCCTTCAAATCTCTGGTCATTCCGATAATCAGCCCCATTGACACAAAGAGGTAGGGGTTGGTGTTCTGAATGGGAAACACCCGGCTTATGGTTTCCTGCATCCGGGTAAGGTCGCGGCGCAGATAATAGTTGAGAGCCAGAGCCCAGTGTCCCATCTGTGAGGTAGGGTCCAGAAGCAGGGCTTTTTTGGCCAGTCCGTGCCCTAGGTCAAGGCTGTTTTCTATCTGGTCGTAACCGAATTCATAATCGGAAGAATATATATCCGACAGCAGGGTGCAGACCATGGCGTTATCCGGGTCGAGCTTGATGCTGTGCTCCAGGGCCTGCCTGGCTTTAAGCCAGTCTGCCCTGTCAAAGGTGCCCACCCAGGCGTGATAACGCAAGCTTGCCTCATATACCCCGATATCTTCCAGATCTTTGTGAATTGACTCGCGCATCAGGGTGCGGTTAATCAGCCCGAAAGAGTCGGCCAGCCAGCACACCAGCTTGCGCGAGACTTTATCTTGCAGATCAAGCAGAGAACCGGTGTTAAAGGGGGCGTCAAAACGCTCAGTCCAGATACGGCGTGCGCTTTGCGCATCGGTGAGAGCCGCAAAAATTCTCACCACCTCATCTGAACGCTGCACCCGCCCATGCAGAATAAACCGACAGTCAAGGCCCTGAGCCCGATAAATGGCATCCAGCAAATCGTTTTCATTAACCCCGGTGGCCGCAACTTCCAGCACATCAACATCCCGGCTCTGGCTCATTTCCGCAAGCAGGCTTTCATGCAGCCCCTGAGTGAAATTATTTAAAACGGCATCGTCCCCGATTACGGTAAAAGGCATGATTATCATAGCCGGCCTGAGCTCGGCGCCCATTGAACCGGTTAAATGCGCGGGGAAGACCTCTGCTTTCATGCCCTCACGCTCCGCTGACTCATCGGAAGCGTGCTCCGGGTTTCCGGAATTGTGGGCAATGATTATTTTTTTGCCGCCTTTGTAAGAAAAAATTGGCACATATGAGCCGCGCGGAATGGAAATGTGAATAGGGTCATCGGGGTTGAGAAAATAATAGCGTTCCAGCTGGCGTCGCAGTTTTCCCGCCTCTACCCGCACAATGGGGTCGAGCAGGGGGTTGAAATCTTCACTGCGCCCGAAAACCTCCACGGCAATGTTGTAAGCCTTGATATTGCCCGCCCTGCCGTTGAGAGTTTCCTGCACAATAAACTTCAGAAATTCTTTCAGCCGGGGTGACACCTGAAAATCTGCGCTTGTGAGCAGGCGATTCTGCTGCTCTGCAATCATATCCAGGCTGATTTCTATGCTGTTTTCATCAGCCCCTGAATTTTTAACGTTCATCCAATCCCCCTGCTTACACCCCAAAGCACCGCAGCCGTTCAGGAAAGCGCCTTGTTTACATCCAGGCCGAAACGGCAAATATATATCAACAATTCATTCCTATTTTTTAAATATTATCAGCTGGTTAGTTTATTTTCAACCATAAATGGAAATAAAATTCACATTTCCCTCTATTTACATTTTGTTAATCAGGTTAAAAACAGTAAATATCTTTTATGATCCCCCAATGAGTGTAATTAGAGAGTTAGGGAAAAAGCCCTTGTTCAATCATGGATGCCGTTCAGGCGGCGGGATAAGGGCAGTTATTCTATCTATACAATATTATGGAGGCAAATTATGGCTAAGATTGTTAATGCATGGAACGAATGGGACCCGTTGAAACTGGTAGTCATGGGCAGACCGGAAGGCACCAGCATCCCCGCACCGGAACCGGCATGGTGGTATGATGAGCCCAAAGGCGGATATCCGCTTGGTTCCTTCGGCCCCTTCCCGCAGGAAATGATCGACAATGCCAATGAACAGATGAACGAATTCCAGAAACGTCTGGAAAAGCGCGGAGCCAAGGTGGAACGCATTGAGATTCAGGACTTCATGACCAGCGACCGCCCCGTGAGCACCCCCGACTGGGTGCAGGCCAACAACCACGGCGTGAACAACGTGCGCGACGTTACCCTGGTGCATGGCAACATGATTATTGAAGCCACCACCTGCCGCCGCAGCCGCTGGTACGAATATCTCAATCTCCGTCCCATATGGGAAAGATATTTCCGCGAGGATCCGGAGCTGGTCTGGTTCTCCGCACCCAGACCGCGCCTGACCGACAAGTCTTATGTGAAAAATTACTACTATTATTATGAAAAGGTCTGGTCTTATGAAGAAAAGCTGGAAAAGGCCCGCAAGTCCGAATTCCAGCTCACTGAGCATGAGCCCCTGTGGGATGCGGCCGACGCAATGCGCTTCGGTAAGGATGTTTTCCATCAGATTTCCGCTGTAACCAACAAATCCGGTTTCGACTGGTTGAAGCGTCAGTATGAAGCCCTTGGTCTGCGCATGCACTATGTGACCTTTGATAACTATCTGCATCCCTGGCACATCGACGTGAACCTGGCCCCTCTGCACCCGGGTAAGCTGATGTACAATCCTGAGTGGATGCCCATCACCCCTGAATTCACCCAGATATTCAAGCAGAACGACTGGGAAATGATTCCGGCTGTGCGTCCAGAGGCCATTCATAAGCATGAAACCTATCTGATCTGCGAACCCGGCCAGACCTCCTGGATTTCCATGAACACCTTCTCGTTCAGCCCTAAGGTAATTTTTGTGGAAGCCCATGAAAAGGCCTATTGCGACCAGCTTGACAAGCTGGGCATGGAAGTTGACGCCATCCCTTACGACAAGGTTATTCCGCTGGGCGGCGCTCTGCACTGCACCACCCTCGACATCAACCGCGAAGGCGGCTGTGAAGACTACTTCCCCAACCAGATTGCCGGCTACTAATCAAATTAACTGCAAACCCGGGCGCGCCGCATGCATAGCGCGCCCGGGCCAGCCCCAAAAGAGGTATTTATGTAGAAACGGCTGTAAAATAATCTGCTGAAACCGGTACTCAGGCTTCGGCAGAATCGTTTTATGGCCAAGGCATTGCAAATCCGCATATCTCCAAGGCATAAGGGAATGCGCTGAAGGGACTCTTCCTTTTGTTTCGGGGGTTAGCAAGGAGGATTTATGGACACTGTATATTATATGCGCATAGCGATGGTCATTTATGTCGCAATGATCGTGCTCATTGGTTTGGGCATGTTCTGGTTTGTGAAAGGCAGCGGTAAAAGATATGTTGTCTGCGGCAAATCCATTCCATTTTTTATTCTTTCAACCATGCTGCTGGCTCAGGCCCTGGACTCCAACGGTACCATCGGCGCTGTGGGCGGCGCATATTCGTTCGGTTACTGGGGCGGCTGGATTCTCCCCGTGGGCGTGGCCATGTGTCTGTTCGTCACCGGACTTCTGTTCGCTCAACGCCTTAATTCGATGAACCTGCTCACCCTGCCCGACTTCTATTTCCGCCGCTACGGCTCCCATACAGAATGGCTGTCCACCATATGCATGGTGTTCAGCTTTATCGTGCTCGTGGCCGGGAACCTGGCCGGTTCTGCCTGGATCATCGCGTTGCTGTTTAATCTGGATTACGGCTCCGCGTTGCTGCTCATTTCATTTTTGATTTTCATCTACACCATTGCCGGCGGCCTGTTCTCCTCGGCGGGCACCAATGTGGTGCAGATGTACCCGGCCTGCTTTGGCATCATTTTCGGGGCCTGCTGGCTGATTTATACCTATGGCTGGGATTTCTTCATCGCCGGTCTTCCCCCGGATGCTAACGGCTCCGTTAGTTACTGGTATGACATCACCGGCTGGACCAGCATCGACAACGGCGCTCTGATCAACTACTCAGGCCTGATGGCCGTGGGCTTGGGCGATGTTATCGCTCTCGACTTCATGGAGCGCGTCTTTGCCGGCAAGAGCGGAAGAGTTGCCCGCAACGCCTGCTATTTCGCCGCCTTCGTCACCCTGGTGGTCGGCTCCTTCTGCGCCCTTTACGGCATCCTGGCCCACGCCCTGATTGCTGAGTACGGCGTGGAAATTGAAGACGTCCGTCAGGTCACCACCTGGCTCTGCCTTGAGGTGCTGCCCTTCGGTATCGGCGTGCTGGTAATGACCGGGATCATCGGGGCAGGGGCCTCCACTGCCAGCGGCGGTCTGGTGGGTGTTTCCACCGGTCTCGGGCGCAATATATATCAGAAGAATATCTACCGCTGGTGGCTCAAGCGCCAGGGCGCCGATGAACTGATTAACCAGAGCGAGGAACAGCGCCAAAGGTTTGACAAGCGTCTGCTGCTTATCTCCCGCGTGGTTACCATCCCGGTTGTGCTGCTGGCCATCTGGCTCGCCTATGTGAAGCCTGAACCGGGTATTCTGCTGGTTCTGGCCTTTGACATCGGCTTTGCCACTTGCGTGGTGCCCCTCTTCCTCGGCGTATACTGGAAAAAGGCTAATGCATCCGGGGCAGTGGCTTCCATTCTGGTGGGCGGCATTCTCCGGCTGATTCTGTTCATCAGCTTCCCCGAAGATTCCCGCTGGGTGGGCATTGAAACCTTTATCTGCCCGACTGTCGGCCTGATTACCATGTTTGTGGTAAGCCTGGCCACCCAGGAAAAGTATCCACCCAAGCCGCAGGTACTGCACGAAGTGCCTACCGACAACGAAGTTCTGGGCGGACTTGCCTAAGCCTGCTTTTCACGGACTTGATTATACAGGAAACCGCGCCAAATGGCGCGGTTTCCTGTTCATCCTGCCCTGCTGCTGCCGCCGTATTCGCTCTGCAACCATGCTGCTTTTCCCTCAGAATAAGATGTCAGCCTGCGCCTCCTTTCATTCTATACGTAACAAAAGCATCTTCAGAAAATTTTCCCAGCCTGGAACATCATGTATCTTTTATATCAAACCAAACCGGCTAAAGGCTTTGGAGAGGATAAGCCTTGAAATATCAGGCGGGCAGGTTGACTCTGATAAAATCAGCCATCATCATTAGGCTGAGGGCTCCAGCTGCGGGCGCATCTGCTGTAAAGCGGGAGAAGTCAGGACTAAAGGTCTGCACCTCAGTGGGGACGGGAACCGCAAAAGCGAGGTAAGCCGCAAAACACAGACTTATCAAAATTCTGCCAGGAGTCTGTCAACTTGGAAGTGCAAAATAATTGCAAATAAGCCGTCCTTTTTTAAATATGATAATTTTGCCCTTTGCTTAATCTGCAAAGCCTGTAGCATGGCATATGCATCAATTCTATATTTTCATCAGAAAAATTTGTCTCTCAGTTTGTTCCACACGACATGATATGCAAAAAGAGCCACAGACCAGACAGCCTGTGGCTCTTTTTATACTTATTGCGATAATGCTAGCTGCGCTTGTGTCCTCTGGTCAGGAATAAGAAGCCGGGCACAAAGCAGGCTACGGCAGTGAGCAGGCCAACTACCGGGTTAAGGGAATAGGCCCCGGCAATAATCCCAACTGCTGAGCAGCCGGCGGCAAATGATGCGTATGGCAGCTGAGTTTCTACATGCTCCAGGTGGGGGCAGCTCGCCCCCGCGCTGGAAAGAATCGTAGTGTCTGAAATGGGGCTGGCGTGGTCGCCGAACACTGCACCCGAGAGCA
>JAFQMU010000249.1 GCA_017421085.1 Desulfovibrionaceae bacterium
TGAGGCGGGCTGCTCAGCAGCCTGCTCAGGCTGTCTGTAAAGTCAGAAGGAAGACTGCTTTTAAAGCTGAGCTTCTCCCCGGTGTCAGGACACTCAAAGCAGAGCTTCCAGGCATGCAGCATCTGCCGGCCGGCAATGGACAGGGCATCGCCAGAAGCAGTTTTTTTTCCAGTGAGCGACCTTGCCCCGCCATACAAAGAATCTCCCCAGATGGGATGCCCCAAATGAGCAAGATGCACCCTGATTTGGTGCGTGCGCCCGGTATGGATTTTTACGGCCAGAACCGAAAACTCCGCTTCATCCGCCCCGCCTGAAAAAATTGTGCGGTATTCGCTTATGGCCTCTTTCCCCCCCCGCATTACCGCCATTTTTGTTTTCAAGGTCGGGTGACGGGCAATGGGCTGCACAATCCGCCCCGACTCAGGCTGAGGACGCCCCATAACCAGGGCCAGATATTCCTTGTGCACTCTGCGTTCGGCAAAGGCCTCACTGAATTTAAGACGGGCGGCTTCATTCAATGCTATCAGCAACAGCCCGCTGGTGTCTTTATCCAGCCTGTGCACAATTCCGGGCCGCAGTCCCGGTAACTGCGACAACTGGGGGAAATGATACAGCATGATATTAACCAGCGTATCTCGGGGGCAGGAAGGGCAAGGGTGCACCGTGAGATAGGGCGGCTTGTCCACTACCAGAAAATCAGGCCCCTGAAAGACTATTGACAGGCTCCCCGCCTGTGCTTCGGGTGAAGTCTCCGCAAAGTCAGCCAGGTTCAGGCAGACAGTTTGTCCTGACGCGAGAAGCTGACGCGGAAGCTTTGCCGCCTCTCCACCTACTTTGACTTCTCCATTCAGAATGAGCTGCTTGACGCGCTGGCGGGAAACTCCATGGACAGCCAGACAAGAGGCCAGAAAGGCATCAAGCCTTTTGCCGCTCCACAGGGAATCAACTTCAAACGCAAACGCTCTGCGGTCTTCGCCTGGGTTGAGTTTATCAGCCTCATCTTGAGTTTTCGGGGGCATCGAATCAGAATATGGGTCACTCATGTTCCGGCGCACGCGGTTTCAGCATGTGATTAATATGCGCAAGTAAAAGCTCAAGCACCTCATCCAGCGTACGTTCCGTTGTGTCGATAAGAATTGCATCTCTGGCCGGACGCAAAGGGCTCTCTTTGCGGTTGCGGTCTTTGGCATCGCGGGTCAAAATCTGGTCGAGAATAGTGGAGTAATCGGCGATTTTTCCCTGACTTTCCAGCTGACGGGAACGCCGCCGGGCCCGCTCTTCCGGGGTGGCGTCAAGAAAAAATTTACAGAGAGCATGGGGAAAAATTACCGAGCCCATGTCCCGTCCTTCGCAAACCAGCGAACTCTGCATGCCCACATCCCGCTGAGCCCCGCAAAGAAAAGCGCGCACAACGGCGTTCGCCCCCAATCTGGAAGCAAGAGCAGCCACTTCTTCAGAACGTATCTCATCTCCGAAGTAACGGCCGTTGCAACACATTACAGAGTTTTTGCCTGCGCCCTGAACGGAAAAACGAAAGGCTTGCAGCCTGCTTTCCAACTCGCTGTCGGACATGTCGAGCGCCTCCGGCCCAAGCTCAAAAGCCAGAATACGGAACATCGCGCCGCTGTCCATATAGGATAGATTCATTTCTTCTGCCACAGCCTGGGCCAGACTGCTTTTACCCACCCCGGCCGGTCCGTCCAGGGTAATAATGAAATCTTTCATCCGATAATTTCCTCGCAGGCTTCGATGAACAAGTCGTTTTCCTCCGGCGTTCCAATGCTGATACGCAGATATTCATCCAGCCCATAACTTTTCAGGGGGCGCACAATGAATCCCTTTTGCAGCAACCTTTCAAAAAGCTCAGCAGCGGCAATGCCCGCAGGAGGGCGAACCATAATGAAGTTGGCCTGGCTGGGCATAACCTCAAATCCCAGACCCTGCATTTTGTCTGCCAGCAGTTTTCTGCCCTGCCTGACGATTCTCAGGGTTTCTTCATAAAAATGCCTGTCTTCCAGAGCCGCCAGAGCCGCCTGCTCCGCCAGCACGTTTACCGAAAACGGCAGATGCACGCGGGTAAGCACATCTGCAAGGTGCTCAGGCAGGATGCCATATCCGACTCTCAGCCCGGCAAGGCCAAAACTTTTGGAAAAAGTGCGCAGGATGGCCAGATTAGGAAACTCTTCCAAACGAGGGAGCAGAGAGTGAGCGCCTTCTTCATCGCAAAAATCCATATATGCCTCATCAACCACCAACAGGCACGAGGCAGGCAGAGAACAGGCTACCCGGGCCAGCTCCTGCGCAGACGGGCAGTAGCCCGACGGATTGTCCGGCGAGGTGACAAAGGCAATTTTTGTGTTTTCATCAGCCAGCGCCAAAAACTTTGCCCAGGGAAAACTGAAATCAGGGTTAAGCGGGGTCTGGCGAAACTCAACCCCGGCAAGTCTGGCCTGAAGCCGGTAAATACTGAAGCAGGGCTTGAAGGCGATGACATTGTGCCTGCCCGGCTCAGCCAGCACCCGTATAAGCAAATCGATTATTTCGTCTGATCCGTTGCCTGCTGCAACTCTGGTCGCCGCAACGCCGTGGTGCCCGGCGATTGCTCTGGTCAACCTGGGAACACCCGACTGGGGGTAACGGAAAGAAAGCCCAAGGCTGCCTTTTAAAACTTCCAGCGCCCTGGGCGGTACTCCGAGCGGATTTTCGTTGCTGGCCAGCTTGATTACCCGGCTCAGACCATACTGTTCCTTAATTTCATCAATGGAAAGACCCGGTACATACGGACTGAACGAGCTGGCAGCCGCCCGCGGCTCCGGCCCGTTGTTTCTGCTGTTCATAATAAACCTGAAATAAATCCCGGCGTACGCCACAAAGGAAATTAAAACTTAACAGGAAAAGCGGGCCGGGCATACAGCCCGCTTTTCTCAACTAAAATCATTAAATATATGTTATTGCTGAATTGTCTGCCAAACTGGCGTAACCGGCCTGACTTCCGGCAGCCTCAACTTCTGTAAATCAGCCCGATCTGATGGCAGCCGGTTTAGTCGGGACCAAACCTCCTCTCAGATACCCCGGCAAAACTGCCCTCAGTTTAGTTTTCTTCGCTGGGGTGAATGGTCAGCACTGCCTGGGTAGCGTTTTTAACCACCTTTTCTGCAACAGAACCGAACAGAATGCGGTCTATTCCTCTGCGGCCGTGGGTTGCCATGATAATCAGATCCACATTGATTTCCGTTGCATAATGAAGAATTTCTTCAGCGGCATAACCGGTGATAACCTTTCCGGTGGCCTTCACATCCTGGAAATTGTCGGCAACGAACTTTTCCATATTTTTAACCGCTCCATCCACAATTTCACCCACAAAATTTTCAATGGAGCTGGGGGGCACATGAAAACCCACATACTGACTGAGGGTCGGCGCAACGTACAGAACGCAGATTTCCGCATCGAGAGCCTTGCCCAGAGTGGTGGCATATTGCGCAAGCTCTACGCTGTTTTCCGACAAATCTACCGCACAGAGAATTTTCTTGATGTCTTTCATGGTATAACCCCCTCTGATTCAGACTGTTATTAAAAATTAATTACGCCTGCGCCGACAAACATCCCGGCTATACCTTTAAACAAGGCCATGTTTATGGTAAACAAGCGGCAGTGCACAGCGCCTTTCACATAGGTAGTTTAAAAAATTATCCTGCTCATGGCAAGCATATTTATATATAATTATCTTGTTCTCTATGCAGGAAAATTTTACCCAGGTGGAAAATTTTTCCTGTGTTTTTACCTCAACTGTCAGCAATTACTTAACATTACCCACATGAGCAACATGGCAGGAAATTTGCATAAGCAGGGTAAGATTAAACCCAAACCAGGGGGTAGACATGAAGATTCAAAATGAGTTGCTTACGGGAATTTTAAATGACCCGCAACAGCTTAAGAAGACTGGCTCTGCCCAGCCGGATGCAGATTTTGCCGCCGTGCTCTCCAATGAACTTGCGCAGGGGCAGGGCCCCTCTCAGGTGATGCCCGGAGTGCAGGATGTTTTACCTCTGCTTGAACTGACCGACTCAGAAGCTCTGGGAACGCAGTCTGCGCCAGGCTTTACCGAGCGGGAAAACCAGTTTATGGACGAACTGGGCGAACTTCTGAATGTTGTTGACTCTTATAGTCAGGCTTTAGCCGGAAATGGAGGGGAAACCAGCCTGAAGTCTGTTTACGGCATTCTGGAAACCATTTCCCAAAAGACCGGGGAGCTGAAGGGCGCATTGAGCGAACTGGGCGACCAGCCTGCTCTTAACGGCATAATCAATGAGCTTGAAGTACTGGCGAGCACTGAAAGGTTTAAGCTGAACCGGGGTGACTATTTCGTCTGATAATGAAGCTGCCGGGCCGGCGCTCTGACTGCAAAAGCAGAGATAAGCCTTGCACCCAACCCCACAGTTTAAATTTGCGACCGGTTATGGGTAATTGATCTGTCAACGCCCGGACAGCCTCTGCTGTTCCGGGCGTTTGTCTTTGCAAATGCAGCCCGACCTGTTCTCAGCACAACGCCCTGTTTCGACATTAAGCCATAAACGGTTAAAAAATGCCGCTGCACACCTCAGCCCTTTAAACCAGCCGTTCCAAAAGCCCTCTGACGGCCACATCAACCGCGGCCATGCGCACCTCCCTGCGTGATCCGTTAAGCCGGCGGGTTATGGAACTCACATTACCTTTAATATCCCAGGCAAAGCAGACTGTTCCCACCTTCTTTTCAGGGCTGCCCCCGCCCGGCCCGGCGATTCCGGTGACAGCAAGGGCGCACTCAACGCCCAGAAGCTTTCTTGCTCCGGCAGCCATGGCCTTTGCTGTTTCTTCACTTACAGCGCCGAATTGTTCGAGCAGCGACAGGGGAACCCCCAGCAAGTTCTGTTTTACGGCATTGTCGTAGGCCACCACCCCGCCCCTGAACCACTCGGAACTTCCGGGAATGCTGGTAAACAAAGCTGAAACCAGACCGCCGGTGCACGACTCGGCGGTCGCCGCATTCATGCCGGACGCCGTAAGCCGGTATGCCAGCTCTGAAAGCAGAGAAAAACTATGTTCATAATATAGAATATTCTGCTCAGACATTTTCAAACCTCGCCGGTTTTAAAATTTCATGTTATAAAGTCAGAACTTCAGTTGATAGCCCCATACTGAAGAAAAGTAAATTTGACTCACCGGCAAATTTGAACGCCGGGCTTGAGTATTTTCCCAAAATGCCGAAAAGATAATGCAGATTGCAGCGGGATTAGCCCCTGCCCCGGGAAACAGCCGGGAACCGGATGGAAGCCGGGCGATACGCAGCATACCCAAAAGTCAATCTGTTCATAAACTCAAATTGTCTGCCGCCTCAATAAAAACGGTAAGGCTCAAAGGGGTTTACAATGTTTAAAAGAACTGTTTTGATACTTGTATTTTGTCCTGGGCTGGTGCACAGTGCGCAGGCGCAGAATTTTACGCTCACCGATCCCAAGGCTGTTTATGGTTATGACCGTGAATTTCCTCCCTACAGCTTTCAGGAGCCCGGCGGAAAACCCACCGGGTTTGAGGTTGAGCTGGTGGAGGCTATTTTCCGAAACTCAGGCGTGAATCTGCAATTCCGTCCCCTGGCCTGGGACATGATTCAGACTGAGCTTGCCAATGGTCTTATCTCCTTCACCAGCGGCATGATTCCCACTGTGCAGCGCAAAGAGCTTTATCTGTTCAGCCAGCGCCCAACTGTTTCGGCCAACATCCGCTTTTTCACCAAAAATTATAACCGGGTGGCAAACATTTCTCTCCTGCGCGGCCAGGCGGTGGCTGCGGAAGAAAATTCCTATTCTCTGCGCCTGATGGAGCAATACGGCGGCATTATCGTCAAGCCCTACCCCAACCGCCAGGACGGCATCCGAGCTCTCTATGACGATTATGTTTTTGCCTACTGCGGCCTGGAGGCAAACACCTATTATATTATGAACAAACTGCGCTTTACCGGCATTTCAGCCATGGGAACCCCTCTCAATCTGGCTGAAATGTATTTTGCCGTAAACCGCGAGCGACCTGATGTAAAACGTCTGCTCGATGAGGGGATGAGCAGAATTATCGCCAATGGCGAATACGAGGCCATCTACCGGCGCTGGTTTGTAACGGAAATCGATGAAGCTATCCGGGAAGACCTGATTAAAAAGGCGACCGAGGCCGCCATCAGCGCCTACGCCCCCTATAGCGGCAAAACGCACGGGGCGGCTGTGCTTACCATTGCCGGGAACACCTATGTCGGATCTTCTCTGGAAAACGCCGACTCCAAACTCAACATCAGCGCGTTGCGTTCCGCTCTGGCTCACGCGGCGGCGGCCGGGGATATGGAAGTAAGGGCAGTGGTCAGCGTAGACCAGAACGGGAATGTCCAAAAGCCGGAGAAAGACGATTTGCAGACAGTTTATGAGTTTTACAGGGGCGGCCTGTTTATCATGGGCGACCAGGAAAACGGCTATGTTACCAAAACTGCTGGTGAGCTCCTACCCAATCCGGTAAGCAGCCGCCCTGTGCAGGCAGTGCATGAATGGTAGGCCTGGCAGGCATGCCTGACATCGGCTTTTACGCAAATATTTAAGGAAGGGGCGGACTTCAATTCCGCCCCTTGTCAGTTTTAATTACGGAAAAATCATTCAGGCGGTTGACGCCTTAATAGCGCCATTTCCCTTTCTCAGACGGAAAGCAAAAATGAGACTGAAAATGCCAAGCGCCAGAGCAAAACCCGCCAGACACCAGATCATCATCAGCATTCCTTCCAGCGGGGCATAAAGAAGAAATACTCCAAACAATACCCCGACTATGCCCGACAGCAGCAGCAGCCACCAGCGGTCAATCGTCCTGCGCAGGTTTACGCTCATGAATATCTCGCTCATTCCGCTGATTACAGCCCATATACCGATAATATATACCAGAACAACCATAGTCAGCCCAGGCCAGGCAGCAGCCAGCAGCCCCGCCACAATGCCCACAACCCCAAACAGCAGATAGGGCCACCAGGTTCCCCCCTGCTTACGTAAACGCCAGCCGCCGATAATTGCCGATACGCCTTCAACAAAGGCAAAAGCGCCCCAGAGCACGGCCAGAGCCCAGGCCGTGGCAATGGGAGAAAACACTGCCGCCAGCGCAAAAATTATTGCCAGCACGCCCCGAAAGGCGAGCCATCCCCATTGTCCGGACATACTCTCAGCCATAAAAGATGTATTTGTACCTGTATTCATAACAATCTCCTGTTTATATTATAGTAATTCAAATATCACACTCAAATAGTTTTAACAATACGCCTACTTAGCTGTTGAAGCCAATTGCCTTTTATTGCTGCTTCTGCTAGAGCTCGCCCAATCGGCATAGGTAGTGCATATGGACAGAAAAACCGCGAATTTGTTTGGTATTGCAGCGCTTTTGATGTGGAGCATTGTTATCGGCCTGCTCCGCTCCGTAACCCAGTCCTTTGGCGTGGTTGAGGGCACAGCCCTGGTTTATACCCTCGGCGCCGTTTCAATTTCTTTGAAAGGCGGGCTCCCCAAAATAAGCAAAATGCCCAGAGCCTATCTGTTCGGCGCAGGCGGAGCCTTTGTTCTTTATGAAATCATTTTTTCTCAGGCCGTCGGCATGGCCGAAGACGCCCGCCAGGCCCTGGAAGTAGGGATACTCAACTATTTATGGCCCTGTTCAATTGTGGTCCTGTCCATCTGGATAAACAATCAGAAGATGAACTGGCTGGTCTGGCCTGGAACCGCCGTTTCAATCATTGGCCTCTACTGGTGCATCGCCCCGGGCAACGGGCTGACTTTTTCAGGCATGATCAGCAACTTTCTGAGCTCTCCCCTTCCCTATATCCTCGGCCTGCTGGCCGCGATCATCTGGGGGGTGTACTGCAACCTGAGCGCCCGCTTTTCACAGGGGCATAACGGCATTCCAATATTTTTCATAGTAATTGCCTGCGCTCTCTGGGTTAACTTTTTCCTCAGGGGCGGAGAGCTGCATTTCCCGGGAATCGTGCCGCTTATCGAGCTTCTCGTGGTGGGGCTTATCTTCGGGGTGTCTTATTCCATGTGGGAGAAGGGCATGTACCATGGCAATTTCATGATGCTGGCAACGCTTTCCTACCTCAACCCAGCAGCGTCCATGTTTTTCGCCTCAACCTGGCTTGGCGCCCCGACCCCCCTTCCTTTCTGGATAGGAGTATCGCTGATAATCATGGGCTCGGTGCTGTGCAGCCTGGCCCGTAGACGCCGTTAGGCAAACCTGGCTGCGGTCAAATGGCTTGACCAATCTCAATAATTGAAACGGAAATGCCTTTCAGACATCAACTTAAGAAGCTGATTACAGATATTTAACGCTCTGCCCCTGAAATGGCACTCAAAAAATATCGACAGTCTGACCCGGATTTGCTAACCTCCCCCCAAATGTCCATTTTCAGGGGGAAATCATGCAAGCGTTCAGCGACTGGATTTATTCATTTTTCAAACTGAAGGAAAAAAACTCTTCCATCAAAAACGAATTTTACGGGGGCCTCACCACTTTCATGGCCATGTGCTATGTGGTGTTTGTTGTGCCAAGTATGCTGGCGGATACGGGAATGCCCAGAGAAGCTGCCATTACGGCGCTTATTTGCATTACTGCCGCAACCACCATGGTCATGGGGCTCTGGGCCAACTTCCCTGTAGGGGTGGCGCCCGGTCTCGGAATCAGCGCCTTCTTTGCCTATTACGTATGCGGCACGCTGAATCTGCCCTGGCAGGCCGCCCTGGGGGCCGTGTTTGTGTCCGGGGTGGTCTTTCTGATTCTTACCATTACCCGGCTGCGTCAGATGATTATTGATGCTGTGCCGATGGATTTGAAATATGCCATTGTGGCCGGTATCGGGGCTTTCATTGCCCTTATCGGGCTGAAAACCAGCGGCATTGTGGCGGCTCACCCGCAAAACTTCATTACTCTGGGCGATATCAGCGCGCCGGGCGCTCTGCTTGCCCTGCTCGGCATATGCCTGATCAGCGGCATGATGGCCAGAGGAATAAAAGTGGCCATTCCCTTGGGAATTCTGATAGTTACCGCTATCGGCATGTGCTTCGGGCAGGTGCCGCTTCCGGCTTCAGTCACAGACATCGTGACTTTGTCCATCCCCAGCCCCGCGCCTCTGTTTGGGCAGCTAGACATTGCGGCTGCTCTGCAATATGGGCTTATCTCCATTATTTTCACCATTACCATGGTTGACCTTTTCGACAACATCGGCACCCTGATCGGTCTTTCGCGCAAAGCCAACATCATGGATGACAAGGGCAACACTCCCGGACTTGACAAAGCCCTGATTACCGACTCCGTGGGGGCCATCGGCAGTTCCTTTGTGGGCACCCCGACCGTGACCGCATATATTGAAAGCGCATCGGGCATTGCCGCGGGCGGGCGCACAGGGCTCACCGCAGTGTTTGTATCAGTTTTCTTCCTGCTTACTCTGTTCTTTGTCCCCCTGGTCGCTCTGGTGCCCAGCTTCGCCACTGCCCCGGCCCTGGTGATTGTGGGAGCGCTGATGATGCAGGATGTGGTGCATATCAATTTTAAAGACTTCAGAGTAGCCCTGCCGGCTTTCCTGACTATTGTGATGATGCCCTTCACCTTCAGCATTGCCTCCGGTTTTGGGTTCGGCTTCATCAGCTATGTGCTGCTGCATGCCGTCAGCGGCAAGATTCGGGAAATCAAACCGATTATGTGGATTATTTCCATTTGTTTCGCCATAAACTTTGCTCTGCGCCTGGGATGACCGAGGCCGCACATAAGCTTCAGGCAGGCCGCAGTGCGGCCTGCCTTTTTCATGTTCGGGACAGCACCTCACTTCTATAATTCTACTACCGAAACGACAGCCTGCCCTTGCGCATTTTAAAAAGCAGATTACTTTTAGAGTAATTAAGGATAAGATAAATCGACGCGGGGAGACTGCTTATGTACAGAATTTACAGAAAAGACTCTGAAGCAAAAAATTTTTGTATACTGAAACTGAACGGTATGTGCGCCGGGCTGGCCCTGTTTGCGCTGCTGCTGACAGTCTGCCACTCAGCGCAGGCGGCCAGTTCAGAAAAGAGACTGATTATGGATGAACAGAAGATGACAGAAACTTTGTTATGCGAAATATATTTTGCCGGAGGCTGCTTCTGGGGTGTGGAAGAATACTTTTCACGCATTCCCGGCGTGACGGAAACCAACGTGGGCTATGCCAACGGCAGCTCTCCCCATCCTGACTACCGCTCAGTCTGCACCGGTCAGACAGGGCATGCCGAAACGGTGCGCGTGCGCTATGACCCGCAGCGGGTAAGTCTGGCAACGCTTACGCGGCAATTTTTTAAGATTATCGATCCGACCAGCGTGAACCGCCAGGGCAATGATGTGGGCAGCCAGTATCGCACCGGCATTTATTACAGCGACCCGTCAAACCAGGCGGAGTTGAGCGCCCTGATTGCCGAAGCTCAGGCCGGTTATGCAACACCTCTGGCTGTGGAACTGCTGCCATTACAAAGTTACTGGCCAGCTGAAGAGTATCACCAAAACTATCTGAAAAAAAATCCCAAAGGCTATTGCCATATCAGTTTCAACTCGCTGGGGAAACTGCCTCCGCCCCCTGCCTCAGAATCTTCAGAAATACAGGCCGCAGACAGTAAAAGCGAGGCGGCATTGGCAGAAGTTCTGTCTCCGGGCCGCTACAAGCTGCCCTCCGAGGCGGAGCTGCACCGGACGCTCTCGCCTGAAGCCTATGCCGTGACCCGGCGCGCCGGCACAGAACGCCCCTTCAGCGGGCAATTCTGGAATCACATGGAAGCGGGCATCTATGTAGACGTGACAACGGGCGAGCCTCTGTTCAGCTCCGCCGACAAGTTTGATTCGCACTGCGGCTGGCCCAGCTTCAGCCGCCCTGTGCATGCGTCAGTAATCAGCGGGCACCCGGACACAAGCCATGGTATGCAACGCATTGAAATTAAAAGCCGGGCGGGTAAATCACATCTGGGGCATGTCTTCAACGACGGCCCCCGGGACCGCGGCGGACTGCGCTACTGCATCAACAGCGCCGCCCTGCGCTTCATCCCCTATGAAAAGATGGAAGAAGCCGGCTACGGCGCGTTAATGCCGCTGGTCAAACCCCGCTAGAGCTGCTGTATTCAACAAACAACGGGGCTTCGATATTTTGACAATACAGGGAATTATGAACAACCCGGTATGGTTTACTGCTTTTCCCGGTCAATGTCCTGCGTTTTTCTTCCGATACGCCATCCGATTACTCCCTCTACGCTGATGTTTTTGATATGGGACAGTCCGGTTATAAGTAACTCTGCCTGGTCGGGCAATTGACAATTTGATAATTTCCTGCAAAGTATCTTTTTATGCCCCTTGCTGCAAAAATAATAAACTCCTTTCAAACGCTTTAGCCGGTGTGAAAGCTTCCTGCAAAACGAAAGCAGGATTAAACCAAAAAGAAACTGCTCTGACCCCATGAGTTCACACTGATTTCCGGAGGAAAAAATGGCGGACCTATCTTTTGAAACCCTTGGCTCAACTCCTGTTCCCGGTGGAGAACCGGCCGGGGAAGATGCCCGCTATGAACCGGAATATGCCTATATTCTTGAAGAAATTGAAAAACTCAGTTTCTCCGGAGACGGCGCTCCGGTATCCTGGAGCGCTATCGAAAAGAATGCGGCGCTGATTCTCTCCGAGAAATCAAAAGACCTTCAGGTATCCACCTATCTTGGGGTGGCCCTGTTCCACAATAAAGGCATGCAGGGGCTGCTGGAAGGAATTTATGTGCTTTGCGGTTTTCTGGAAAATTTCTGGGAAAGCGGCTGGCCCCCGCTTAAACGTATCCGTGGAAGGGTAAATGCGCTAGACTGGTGGCACGAGCGGGCCTGTAACTTTATTCAGGAGGCCCTGGCTCAGGGGCAGGAAGCCTCCCCTCAGGAACATGAAGCGCTGCTTAACGCCGCTTCCAGACTGGATGAGCTGATATCATCGCTTATGCCCGATGCATCTCCGCTCAATGACCTGATTTCAGGCATCAGGCGAATTCCTCTCTCCATGCCGGAACCTGAGCCGGAAGCAGCTCCTGCTCCCACCCCTTCACCGGAGCCGCCGCAAGCTGAAACTCCCCCTCAGCCGGAGCAAACCTCGCCTGAGGCAGGGGTTCCGTCAGGGGCGCCAAAGCCGGAGTTCCCAGACACTCCCCAAGAGGTTTCTGTTCCAACAGAGCCGCCGGCAATGCCGGAAGCTGACGACCCGGCGGCGCTGCGACGCGATTTCGTCAAGGCGGCCATGGACTATCTGCCGTCCGCCCTTCGCAGCAACCCAGCCGACCCTGTTTTCTGGCAACTGTCCCGCCTGATTATCTGGGGAGGAATAACAACCCTCCCGCCTGCCGAAAACGGTCAGACTCTGCTTCCCCCGCCGGATATGGACGCGCTGGCGCGTATCCGCCTGAAAAAGGAAAACGGCATGGCGCTGGATGCAGCCCTTGAGGCCGAGGAATTTTTCCGCATAGCCCCATTCTGCATGGACGCGCATGAAATTATCTATACGGCCCTGCTCGCATCCGGCCCCCAGTTCAGCGAAGCGGCCCGTTGCGTCAAAGATGAAGGCTCCCGTTTTTTCTCCCGTTTTCCTGAAATGGAAAGACTTTCATTCAATGACGGCGCTCCCTTTATATCCCCGGGCACAGCCTCCTGGCTGCGTGAAACGACTGCCGGAACCGGCGGCAACATAATGGTCACGGCGGGCCCCGGGCCATGTGAAGCAGCCTTTGCTTCCGCCCGGGAGCTGGCAGCTCAAAGCAAACTGAATGAAGCTCTGGCCTCGCTGGATGCCGCCAAAACAGACTCACCGGCTGTCAACCTGCAAATCAGGGTGGAGCAGCTGCATCTGTTGCAGGAAAACGGCAAAAGGGAAGCCTCCCTGGCCCTGGCTGAAAGCCTGTTGCAGGAGCTTGACCGGCAGAATCTGGATGTCTGGGATCCGCAGCTCGCCCTGCCCGCTCTGCTTGCTGTGCGCAGAGCCTTTTCCGCAAGCCCTGCCGATTATCCTGACCAGCTGGCCGATCTGCGCCGGCGCATTGTCAGAATCTGCCCCTCGGCTCTGGGATAGTTATGTCGGTAATTTTAGATGAAATTTTTTCAGCAGCCGGAGACAGCGGATTCCCTGTTGATGAAACAGAGGTTGCCACTGGACTTCGCGCTGCTCTGCTTCTGTCTGAAGGGAAAGCGGTAAACCTTTCACCGGCCCTGATTGACTATATGATTTCCCTGATTGATGAAAAAATTTCCGCGCAGGTGAACGCCATACTGCACCACCCCGGGTTCATCAGTCTGGAAGCCGCCTGGAGGGGGTTGCGTTTTCTGGTTGACCGGCTGGATTTCTCTCAGAATATTTGCCTGGAGTATATCAATATTTCCAAAGACGATTTGCTCAGAGACTTTCAGGATTCGCCGGAAGTGACCAAATCAGGCCTCTACCACCATATCTACACCTCAGAGTTCGGACAGTTCGGTGGCACCCCCGTGGGGGCGATAATCGCCGATTACACCTTTACCCCCAGTCCGCAGGATATGCAGCTGCTGCAATATGTGGCCACGGTTTCTTCCATGGCCCACGCTCCCTTTTTTGCGGCTGCGGGCAAGGAGTTTTTCGGGCTGGAATACTGGAGCGCCCTGCCTGACATCAGCGACCTGCCCGGTCTGTTCGACTCTTCCCGCTATGCCCGCTGGAACAGTTTTCGCGAAAACCCCAACGCCCGCTATATCGGGCTTACCCTGCCCGGTTTTCTGCTCCGTCTTCCCTACGGGGAGGAGGATACATTTCCAGCCCGCACTTTCCACTTCATTGAAGAAATTGAAAATGAAGATTCCTTCTGCTGGGGCAACACAGCCTTCGCCCTGGCAGCCAAGCTGGGCGAAAGCTTCGCTTCTTACCGATGGTGCGTAAATATCGTAGGGCCGGAAGGGGGCGGAGCCCTGCCCGACCTGCCGTGCAGCGGACATGAAGCCATGTGGGGAATTCAGGATAAAATCCCCACCAGAGCCATAATCACTGAACGCAGAGAATATGAACTGGCCGAACTCGGCTTCATCTCGCTAGCCATAGGTAAAAGCCCTCATGAAGCAGTGTTTTATTCGGCAAACTCGGCTTTGAAACCAAAAGTTTTCTCAAAAACAGCAGAAGGAGTTTCGGCGGAAATCAGCTTCCGGCTGTCGACCCAGTTCCCTTACATGATGCTGATGAACAGAATGGCCCATTATATCAAAATTCTTCAACGGGAAAATATGGGGGCCTGGCGTGAGCAGGGAGAACTGGAGCGGGAACTGAATAAATGGATCAGCCAGTACGTAACGGCAATGGATACACCCGATGCTCTGACCCGCAGCAGACGTCCCTTGCGGATGGCCCATATCTATGTTAGGGAAGTAGAACATGAGGCAGGCTGGTTTGCCATCACCATGCTGGCCCGCCCGCATTTTAAGTATATGGGAGTCAACTTCACCCTGTCTCTGGAGGGCAGGCTGGAAAAACAGATGCCCAGCGCTCCTGTGAGCTAGGGTCATAAAACTTTGAATACGGCAAAAATGCAGGCCGATATGCTTCGTGCGGGCCTGCCCAGGCAGGTTTTCTGCCCGGCGTTTCAAATGCAATTTTTTCGGCTGACGGGCGGTTACATAATGTTTCTCTATTCCAGAAAACCCCAGATTATAATGTTGCTCTGCTGGCTTGCGGCCATGGGGTTTATCTATGCCCAGGCAGACAATGACTATTTCGACCTGTCGGAAGAAATGGAAGACTTGAGCGAAAAACAGGAAGTCAGCCTTGGTAAATCCCCTGAAATTCATGTACCCCCGCCTTTGCCTCCGGCCCCGGTTTCTCCGCAGCCGCCCGCTGACCCCACTGTGAACCACTGCCTTGATCTGCGTCTGGTCAACGCAGATACGGAAGAAAATGCCATCGTCCTGGAGCTGGACTACATTGCCGCCCAAACTAACGGATTTGCTCCTGAAAAAGCGCGCAGCTATTATATTGACGACTCTCCCACTTTTGTCATTGCCCTGGGAGAGCCCTGGGTGTCGGAAACAGGCAACGCCTCGTTCACAAGGCCGCTGCCGCAGGTGCCGAGCCTGAATCTGATTGTTTCCCGCTCAAAAAATCTGCGCCTGCTTGTGCACACCAGCACGGTCCAACTGGCCAGAAAGGCCAGGTTTAACGCCTTTCGCACAGATAGAGGTGTGAGAATTGAAATATATCTCCCTGCCGGGACGGCCTGAGTCTGAAAACCGACCCTGCAACCCTAGGGAGAGCAGGGAGAAGCGAAAGCTTTCGCAGCCCACTTAGTTGGACAAGCCGGGGCTATTACTGTAGTGGCGGAACAGAGCGAGCACCCGGGCAACATAGGCCTGAGTTTCCCGGAAAGGGGGAAGCCCGCCGTAATGCCGCACCGCCTCCGGCCCGGCGTTATAGGCGGCGAGCGCCAGCTCAGTCCGGGAAAACTCCTGCAGGAGCGAAGAAAAATAAGAGGCTCCGGCATCAAGGTTGGCCTCCGGGTCAAAGAAATTTTGCAGGCCCAGCGCTCTCCCCGTATCGGGCATGATTTGCATGGCGCCGCGGGCCCCCTTGGGAGAAACAGCCCGCGCATTGAAATCGGATTCGGCTTTTAAAATCGCCGCAAGCAGGGCTGCGGAAACTCCGTGCCTGATGCTGGCCCGTCTGATGGGCTCAAGCCACTCCAGCGGGACCTCGCCGGCAGCAGGGGATTCCAGCGTCAGACCCGGCCCGCCTCCAAAAGAAGGGAATATCTGCAAAGGAGGCAGAGTTTTCGGGGAAGCCCCGCTCTGGAGCCGGGAAACATATTGCTTCCAGGCGGGGGTGCGGTTCAGAGGCAGCTCTTTCACGGTCATCTGAGCAAAGGCGTTGCCTGAAACAACGGAAGACACGGCGCAGACCAGAAAAGCCCAAAAAACAAAACGGTAAAGCATATGCATAGATATACAACTTTTCTTCCTCTGTCCAGAACCAGGGCCAGAACCAGAGATAAACAGGCGCACAGCCTGCAAATGCATCAGCTCGCGATTTTACTCTGTCTGTTTCTGGCTCTGCTTCTGAGCGGTTGCAGCGCTTCCGAGCAGCCCCGGCCTTCCAGAGAGGCGGAAAATCCTGACCTGGTCGTCTGGCCCCATGCGGACAGAGCGATTCAGATTCAGGTAAGCGCAGACAGAAACCTTAACATGTTTGATTTGCGCCCGCACAGTCTTCAGCTTTGCGTGTATCAGCTCGAAAACCCCGACTCTTTCCTTGATCTGGCCCGGAGCAGAGAAGGCATCAACACCCTGCTTGAGGCGAAAGCCTTTGACCAGTCTGTAAAAAGCGTTACGCGCATGTTCGTGCAGCCGCTGGAAGACAACACTTTTCATCTGGACAGAGCAGACGGAGCCCGTTATGTGGGCATAGCCTGCGGCTATTTCGACGCAAGCCCGGAAAATTGTGTCAGGCTGTGGGAAATTCAACCAAATGCCAGCGAAAGCGGATATCTTTTCTGGAAATCAACAACCTACAGCGCCGGAACGCTTTCCCTTGCTCTCCACCTTACCGCCAACGCCATGGTGGAAAAAGATGAACAAAACCAGGAACAACAATAAGCGGAGATTAAAATGAAAGGACACAGGCCCATATTCTGGAGCCAGGGGCTGTTTCTCCATCCGCAGCATTTTCAGGCGGCGGATGAAGCCCTTGCCGCCCAGACAGAGCTGCTGCGCCTGCACGGCCTGCCCCACTTCTGGGGCATCCGTCGGCTTGTATTTTCCGATTCGGCTCTCGACCATTCCGTTTCACTTAAACAGGTGGAAGCCGTTTTCCCCAGCGGGGCAGCGCTCAATGTGCCGTTTGACGCTTCTCTGGCTCCTCTGGCCCTGGGAAGCGACTGGCCTGCGCCTGACAGGCCGGGAACGCTGTATCTGGCCCTGGCTTTGCCCAAAAGCGGCGGGAACAACGCCTCGCCGGAATCTGCCGAGTTTGCCGGCACCCGGTTTGTGTATGCAGAAGAGCCGGAAACCATGCCAAACATGTATGAGACCGGGGCTCCGGCGCCGGTGCAGCGTCTGAAGCTCGCTCCTGTTTTGATAAGGGATATTGACCTTGAACGTTATACCGACTTTGAAACCATGCCTGTAGCCGTGCTCAGACGGCTGGGAGAACATATTGAGCTTGACCCGCTGTTCATGCCGCCCCTGCTCTGTCTTGATGCCAGCCTTCCGCTCGAGTCAATGCTCAGGGAAGTTGAAGACACAGCCCTTTCCTGCGCAGGACGTCTGGCCGGATATAAAACCAATGTCGGCTCCGATGTCGCCGACATGCGTTTTATTCTCAACTTTGCGGCCCTGGGAATTCTGAACAGGCACATTCCTGCCTTGGCCCACCTGCGATCCTCCCCGAACATCCACCCCTGGCATGTTTACGGGGCGCTGCGCGTTCTGGCCGGCGAACTTTCCGGATTTTATGAAGATATGGACTGCCTTGGGCGCACTTCATCCGACATGGAAGGAATCCCGGCTTACAACCATGAAAACCCCAGGAGCTGTTTTGTGCCTTTGTGCGCACTGCTGGCCAAACTTATGGCCAACCTGGGCATTGATCAGTCAAAGAGCCTCCATCTGCTGCCTGAACCGCCTTATTTCAGCGCAGAGCTGCCGGAAGATTTCATTTCTCCTGCATGCAGATACTGGCTCTGGATACGCACTGCCGCCATGAACGAAAATATGGCCGAAGAGCTGCCGCGCTTTGTCAAGCTGGGGGCGCAGGATCGTCTGAACCTGATTATTGCCAAGGCGGTATCAGGCGTGCCCATTGTCAGAACCCTTTCCGCCCCGCCCGGATTCCTCAAACGCAGTGATGCCGCCTGGTACAGCATTGATACTGCCCACCCTCTCTGGCAGAATATTGCCGAGCAGGGCAAAATCAGCCTGTTCTGGGAGGGGGCCCCCGAACAGGCGGAAGTGTTGCTTGTGGCTACAGGACGATAAACAATGAAAGCAGATTTTTTCAATGAAGCAATCATCACCGCCATGCTGGCCGCCTCATCTCATTCAGAAGAGGGGGGCGACTCAAAGCACGAAGAGCTGCTCCTCCCCGATATTCTCAGGGAGCGCCTGATTCTTCTGCTCGACCAGGCAAGACGCGCTGCCGTCCAGGAAGGCATGCCGCCTGAGCTGGCGGAGGCGGCAGATTTTGCAGTCTGCGCCTTTATTGATGAAGTTCTGCTTTCCTCAACGCTCTGGACCGGCCGCCTGAACTGGCTGAAAAAACCGCTTCAACTGCAACGCCACAGCACGGCTACCGCAGGCGAGGATTTCTACGCTCTGCTCAACTCCCTGCTTGAACAGGCAGCCGGAAAGGCCCCTGTTGCCGGGCCGGGAGGCGCAGGGCAGGAAGAAAATGCCAACAGAGAATATGGGGCCATTGTTGCTGTTCTGGAAATTTTCGCACTTTGCCTTACTCAGGGGTTTACCGGAATGCACTATGCCAACCTGGACGCAATTGATGCCCAGCTGGATAAAATCGGGCGTTTTGTCCCAGCCCTGGGGCGAAGCGGCAAAATTTCCCTGCCCAAGCCGGAAGCCGCCCAAGGGGCAAAATCTTTAAGCAGAGGCGGAGAGCTGCTCAGACGCTTTGACATTCTCGATATTGCGCTCTGGGTTGCGCCACTGCTGATTACTCTTCTGATTTATCATGCTTGCAGGTCACGGCTCGATGAGCTGCTTCACGCCTTCCTGCAGGGGGTACAGTAATGGCCGGACTCCTGAAACGCTGCTTTCGAATTCTGCTCTGGATATTGCTGATCGGCGGGGCGCTGGCCGCCCTTTTCCTCATCTGCACCGCCCTGGAACTGCCACGCAACAGCATAATCGCCGGGGGCGCCCTGCTGCTGGCTCTGCTGGTGACGCTCGTGCTGGCGCGGCGCATTATTCTCCGCCGTCGCCGCCGTCTGCAAATTCAAAAAATTGTAACCATTGATTCCGCCGCTATTCAGGACGAAAGCCCGAACCGGATAATCGACAACCGCTGGAACCGAGCGGTGGCGATTATGCGCGAGTCTTACCTCGGCCGCTGGGGCAACCCCATCTACGCCCTGCCCTGGTACATGATTATGGGAAAAACCGGAGCGGGAAAGTCATCGTCTGTCCAGCATTCCGGCCTCAACGCCATGCAGACCGATATCGGCCCGGAAGAGGGGGTGCAGAGCACCAGCAACTGCGACTGGCATTTCTTTCAGGAAGCGGTGATTATGGATACAGCGGGCCGTTATGCCGTTCCCCTGAATGAAGCGGAAGACAGCCTTGAGTGGCGTAAGTTTCTTTCCAGACTGGCCGGCTATCGCCGCCGCGAACCGCTTAACGGTCTGGTTATTTCTGTTCCTGCCGACAGCCTGTACGGCAATGGAGAACATCTGCTGCCGGAAGCGCGCTGCCTGCGTCGGCGCATCGATGAGATTATGCGCATTCTGGGCGCTAAATTCCCGGTCTATCTGATGGTTACTAAAATAGACCTGCTTACCGGCATGGGACGCCTGCTGGAAAACCTGCCTGAAGACGCAAAGCGGAAAAGCATGGGCGCACTGGTGCAGTCAACTGAAGAAAAAAGCCTTCTGCCGGTGGATGTGCAGATAGGCAACGCCCTGAAGCAGATAACTGATCGTCTGAAAAACTTCTGTCTTTACGCTGAAAGAGCCCGCGAGGGCGAGGCCCCTTCGCCATACCGCATTCTGGCATGGGAGGAATTCAGGGCGATGATGCCCGCTCTGCGCGCCTACGCGGAGGAAATATTCTCCCGGAATCCGTATCAGGAAACGCCTCTGCTGCGCGGCATTTTCTTTTCCAGCTCCCTTCGCGGCCAGCAGAAAGAAAGCCGGGCCTTTCCGGGTCTGGCAGGCCTTGCCCGGCGTTTTCTCAGCAACCGGGAAAGCACTGGTGGCATTTTTCTGCACGATTTCTTCAAGCATATCCTTCCGGCAGACCGCAACCTGCACCGCCCGATAAGAGAATACCTGCGTTGGCGTTCCTCTGTGCGCACTGCGGCTTATGGGGCCATGCTGCTGACAACGCTTGGACTGAGCATTCTGATATATCTATCCTTTTTGCACAATGCCGGTCTGGTGCACCGCATGGGGCATTCACAGGAACAGCTCACAGAGGCAGGCATGGCCCGCCGCATCCTTGATTTTGAAAGAAAATTCCGCGATGAAGCCCAGCTTGAAAAGGAGATAAACAAATTCTTCATTCCCTCCGTGGGGTTTGGGCACGCTGAGCTGGCCTACGAGGCTCATTCTGATGCTCTGCGCGAAGCTTTCAACGATTCAGTGTTTCTGCGCGCCCTGGCCAATCTGGAAGAAAAACGCAGCCACATTACCGCAGACACTGATGACAAGCAATTTTTCATTCTGTTTTCAGATATTATCTGGCGTTATGATCTGCTGAATGCGGTGGAGAACGGCAAAAGCTTCGATGAAATGCTGCAGATTCCCGCCATGCCGCAGGGCGTTCTGGAGGCCCTCGGACTGGGCGATGCCCAGCAGCTTGCCCCTGCCGTAGCCTATAATATAACCCGCAGCATTTATTCCA
>JAFQMU010000250.1 GCA_017421085.1 Desulfovibrionaceae bacterium
CCAGCATATTCCAAAATAAAAAAGATGTATATATTTCATTATACTATAGTGGAAGCCGGTACAATAATCCTGAGGGTGAATATGGGACTTCAATGTGATTTCACTCTGAGGATAGTCCGCAGGCGAGCCTGCCGTCTGTTTATTCAGCTATCTTAGTTTTTTTTGCGAGGAATGAATTAAACAAATTTCAATCATAGCCTGCACTTACGCAAAAGGCGCCGTTTTTCCACATCCTTACCGCTGGCTGTCATCCGGAACTTTTCAAATGATTTTTGTGTAGAAAAGGGGCATTGCCTTGTTGTCATGCCCCTTTTTATGGATTTGATTGAAGTGCAGCGGTTCAGTCAGGCTGTTTAGAATTCCCAGCCGAAGTTTAAGGAAACGTTCACGGCCTGACTGGACTGGCGGAACAGTTCCGCACCCAGGTTGAGTTCGGTGTATACGCCGGCTTCATGGTCAAGACGCAGCGAGCCCTGCAGAAGCATGGCATCGCGCCCGGTAAGCTCGGTGGCTGACTCAAAACCTGCGCTTTCATAACCGCGGAATGCAGCCGGGCTGTGGAACGGGTCATCCAGCAGCTCATGCTTCCAGGCGGCCATCATATCGGCCTGCAGGTCGAGCTGCTCGGTGAGCTGAGTTACTGTGCCCACATGGGCCCCAAGGGCAAAGGAAAGGCTCTGATAAAACTTGTCGTCAAGCGCCAGATCAACAGCTCCGCCGCCGTTTTCATTTACATCAGGGCGATGGGTGAAGCCGTATTCCACCCAGGCCAGGGGGCCGGCGTAGATATTGTTCCAGGCCCAGTCCTTGCCCGCGCCCAGCAGGGCGGATCCGGCAACTCCGGTCCAATCGCTTTTGGTTTTGCGCTCATAGCCGTTGATGGCGATGTTGCGCTTCATCTCACTGTTTTCCACCCCGATGCGGGCCTGCCCGCTGAGGTAGAAGCCATCCCACGCTTCAGGGCTGTGCAGGGCATGGGCCCCCAGGTAGAAGCCATGGGTGGTGAGCTCGGCATCGTGATGCCCCCTGATATCAGTATCAAGCACTGCCGCAGCAAGGTGCATACCGAAGGTGAGGCCGCTGTCCAAAGTCTTGTCGACCCCGGCCAGAGTGCCCAGGCCGTAGCTGCTCCAGCCGGAAACGCCGTGATAGTTGTCCTGATTCATATGCGAGCCGAAGGGCATGAACCATGCCTGCCATTCCTGAGCGTCCGTTGCGGGCAAGGTGTTTTCCTGCGGGTTGTCGCCTGCGGCAGGGGCGACATTCTCAGAGGCCAGAGCGGCGTTGGAGCGATACTTGTGCATGCGTCCGCGCAGGCGCTGGGAAATCATGGTGTTTATCTGCTGCTGCTGCTGAAGGCTGACCCTGGCCCCCACGTCATAGGCCTCGGGGTTGAGCTGGGCCAGGCCGCTGCGCACGCCGCTGCCGTCTTTTCCTGAGAAGTCGATGGCTGCGAACAGATTTTGCATATCGCCCTGAGCCAGGCCGGAAATCTGATAAAGGGCCCGACCCGCGCCGGCCGCGCCGGGGTTATCGGCATAGCGGCTGTAAGCGTCGGGGGAGCGGCTCACCCCAATGAGCGGGGCGTCCGGGTCGGAGCTGAGCAGGGCGTAGTCGATGGTGGGAGAGGGATTTTCCCCCAAAATTACGCTGGAAAAATCGGTTACTGTGCTGCCGTCGGTGAGCATCACCGCCGCTGCGGGGTAGATGTCGCTGCCGTCATAGTAGTCTTGCAGCGGGGTAAGGGCCCATACTCCGTCAACCTGGGCGGTCTCGGCCAGCACCCCGGCCACCTGCCCGGCGGCCATGAAGCCGGTTTCCAGAGTGGCATCAGCCGCGTTACTGAAATCAGCGGTGACCAGGGCGCCCCTGTTTTGGGCATTCATACCGTACAGGCCGAGATGGGCCTTGTTGGCGAGGGAAAACGCCTCCACCGGCCCGGTCACGTTCAGGCGGCCGCCCTCCACGCTCATATCAAGGCTTTCAGGCCCGGAGATGCCGCCGTGCAGAGTCATGTTGAAAGCAGAATCAGAGGCTGCGGAGGCTGTGCCGTCGCTGTTGGGCTTAAGGCCGAAGGTCAGGCTGGTATGCAGGTCGCCTCCGGGGTGATGGGTGACAAGATTCTCATCCCATTCAGAAATGATGTCGCCGCTGATCTGAGCTCCGGACATGATATTGATTTCTTCCACATAGGCGTTTTCGCCGATATAGATGGCGGCCCGGCTGCCCTTCAGGGTTCCGGTTACATCAAGCTGCTTAATCAGCGGGCCGTTCAGTTCGTCGAGCAGGTTATGAATAGGTTCGTATTGCTGTGTTTGACTGTTATAATAATTTCCAACGAGGATGTAAGAACCGCGGTATTGCGTGCGGTTGCCCATTTCATTGTCGCCGAAGTCGAGGCGGACGGCGATGCCGTCCTCTCCGGTAGCGGTGACGCTGCCCCGCAGATTGAGGATATGATTTTTACCGTATGAGACGAGCAGGCCGGTTCCCCCTTCGCCGTTGGCCTGCACCCGGGCGCCGGGGGCGATGGTGAGCTTGTTTTCCCAGCCGTCCACGCGGATGCCCAGGGCGTAGAGGCCGTCAGCCAGCAGATCCGCCGCCTGGGTAATTTTGTTATTAACGCCGTAAACATGCAGGCCCACGCCCCAGGGCGTGGTGTTGGGCTGCCCGGTCAGCCAGCCGGTTCCGGCGGCGTTGCGGGCGAAGTAGGGGTTGTTGTTCACCAGGTTCTGGAGGTTATTGTTGTAAACCGAGTAGCCGTAGAAGTTGCGGCGGTCGATTTTCAGGCCCAGGTCCTGAAGGGCGGCCAGCTCCGCTTCCATCAGAGTATTCCAGTTACGGTAGTCCTGATGGCTCATCAGGGAGTTTTGCAGCTCGATATGGCTCAGTTCCGGCCCGCGGTCATACCCTTCCCAGGCATTGATGGGCAAGCCGGGCACTGGGTCTGTGCCGAACTGATCCCGAATTAATCTGGGATCTTTCGGGAAGTTGATATACGCTCCGTTCAACACCTCCTGCACATGCTTGCCGGTGAAATAGACACCCCTATAAATCTGTGCCTTATCTTCCATCACAAAGCTGTCGGGATCGGAGTTGCCGTCCATGGTTATCTCCATGTTCGGCCGGGCCGGCTTGCCGTACATGTCGCGCAGACCCTTGGTCCAGTTGTCGAGATGTTCATTGAAATACCATTTCCCGTCATCGTACTCTTCGTGGGAGAAAGCGCCGATGCCCAGGGCGTGACCCAGCTCGTGGAGGACTGTTGAGGCCAGGTCGGATAAATCGCCGTTCTGGGGCAGAGAGGCCATGGGCCCGACATACCATTCCCCGCTGGGCAGTTTGCCGTGGTCGATGGTAACCCAGGCCAGGTTCTCGTCAAACCCGTCGCCGTCGGCGCCGAACCAGTTGCCGGCAATGGCCCCGGAAAGCTCAAACATACCGGCGTAAGGGCCTTCCCTCAACGGAAGGCTGGAGGCGGAGGCGTTGTCATCATATTCATCCACCATGCGCACCTGAATTTTCACCGGCCTGGTATTGGCGGAACCGGGCTGAAGAATGGCGCGCCAGTATTCCGCTCCCACCCGCAGGGAGTTCAGCTCATCATCGTTAAGGTTGAAAGCGGACGGAGGTTCGCTATCGTCGTCTCCAAATTCTCCCGGTTCGAGCATGACAAATTCAAAGAAGTCGCCGCTCTCGGGCACAAACACGCTCGTTTCGGCCTGAACGACGCGAGGAGCGGCGAAAAGCGCGGCCAGGCAGGCCAGAAAAACGAATATCGATTTTTGCGGCATGGACTACTCCTTCCGGCAGCTGGCGTCCGGTAATATAGTGATGACCCAAGGCAGAAAAAAGACAGGATGGCAGGGGCGTATTATTCAGACACGCCGCTGCTCTTCTCTTGTGTGATATTACTGAAGAAGCCTTAACATTTCAAGCCAAAATTTGAGCAGGCAGAATAACCGGAAATATGCCGGACAGGTTAATTTTTATGTTTCAGCGCGCGGGGGCAAAGTTATTTGCCGCAGCGTTCATGGATGATGGCGCGCACCTTTTTGGCAAGCTGAGGCATATCCGGCTTGGATATCTGGGCGGCGGCCCGGAGCTGTTCGCCCTTCTGGTGCAGGGCCTCGGTAATGTGCGATGAGAACAGCACCACCGGGATGCACGAAAGCACCGGGTCGGCGTTTACGTTGCGCAGAAAGGTGTGCCCGTCCATTTCCGGCATTTCGATATCGGAAACTACCAGATCGACATATTCAAACATGGGGGCTTTTTTCCGCTGGGCATCAAGCTTGTAGCCCATCAGTTTGGAAAGGGCCTCTTTGCCGGTGGAGGCTTCATCTACAGTGAACCCGGCGTTTTTCAACACCTTGGTCATCATGCGGCGGATGGGCAGCGAGTCGTCGGCAATCAGCACCTTACAACCCTCGCCGAAGGAAGAATTCATTTCTTCAAATTCAATATTTTCCCAGTCCCAGTCAAGCTGCTTGCTCATGCTCGCAACTATCTGCTCCATATCGAGAATAAACAGAATGCGGTTTTCCAGCCTGATGACGCCGGTTACGCAGTCCTGAGAAAAATCGGCAATATATGAGCCGGGGGCTTCAATCATATCCCAGCTCAGGCGGTGAATGTTGGTGACCCCGGAAACCAGGAAGGCGGTAACCACTCCGCTGAATTCAGATACAATCACCTTGTCTGAGGGGCGGCTCTGTCCCTGCTTTCCCAGCCATTGGGCCAGATTGACCAGGGGCAGCACCCGGTTGCGCAGGTTGAAGGTGCCCATGGCTGCGGGGTGGTGGTCGTTGGGAACGTTGGTAACGCCGGGCTGACGGATGATTTCAAGCACCTTGGCCACATTCATACCGAAATAACCGCGGTAGGTTTCGCCGTTGTTGTCGAGTTCATCGATGTAAAATTCGATAATTTCGAGTTCGTTGCCGGAAGAATTAAGAATATTGTGCTGCTCAGCCATGGGATTCGCTCCAGAGATGCGGCGCTCGCACCGGAAAGTTCTTTAAAAAGCGGAATGATTATAAAATTTTTGAAGCCGGGCGTAAAGTGGGAGGGCGTATATTTTTAAGGGTGACTGCAAGTTTCTTCCTTAGCATAAGCTCACGCGGGAGGCCGGGATATTTCCTGTAACCATGACGGGTGCGCACAAGCTGACAAATGATGCTTCAGCAGGGAGGCAGGTCGCTGTGCAGGCTTTCGCGCAATGATTCTGTATTATTCAGGTTTAGTTGCGCCTGAGCGGGGTTTTCCCTTTGACAGAGGTTTGCCGTTTTCTGTCAGACCCAGCTTGGGGCAGAGGGCTGACAGGGGGCAGTCGGAACACTGAGGGGCGCGGGCCCGGCAGACATCCCGCCCGAACCAAACAAGGCGGTTGTTCAGGTCGCCCCAGCTTTCCCGGGGAAACAGCTGCATCAGATCTTTTTCAATGATTATCGGGTTGTCGCTTTCTGTCAGGCCAAGA
>JAFQMU010000251.1 GCA_017421085.1 Desulfovibrionaceae bacterium
CTGGGGCCTCCTCTGCGGGCTGAAATAAGAAGCGGATTGAGCCTGCCAGCTCCTGCCCCAATGGGGAGGCCGCCAGAGCAGACATAATTTTTGCCGCACCCAAAACCATGGCTGTATGCCCGTCATGCCCGCAGGCATGCATGCAGCCGGGATGCTCAGAGGCATAAGGCAGACCCGTCGCCTCTTCTATCGGCAAGCCATCCATATCGGCCCGAATCATCAGACAGGGCCCAGGGCGCCCAAACTGCAAGTCTGCAATAATACCGGTTTTGGCAATGCCTGTCTGCGGGTCGTATCCCCAGCTTATCAGTTCGCTTTCGACAAAGGCAGCGGTTTTATACAGCTCAAACCCCAATTCCGGAATGCCGTGCAGAAATCTTCTGGTTTCAGTCAGGTAGGAGACAGCGCCTGCCAGCGCATTTTGCAGAAAAGTCCGGGTATCCATATTTCATTCCATACAACGTTACTCGCCAGGCCCGCGCAGGCTTAACAGCCTGCTCAGGCGCTTCTCATAGTTATATTATTATCCGCTAAATATCCAGAAGATTATATCAATTAAAACCTCCGCCGCATAAATAAAAAAATTTAACAAAACAGCCTTTACTTTTCAGAAAGAATGGCTATATTTCCAAGCAGTGGTGCTTCGGCATCTCCAGAAGATTCTACGCTCGGACCTCAAGACTGCGGGCTTAACTGGTCGTGGTGTTGGCAGTTCGTGTAAGGAACCCCCTCCCCGTTGTATAGCTCTAGCGTACCCTGGAATAAAAAAACAGATTTACTTCAGCTTTACCAAAGCTGAAGCAGTCTTTTTGCACGACATCGCCATGTTGCCGAACTTCTATATCAGTGCAAAAAGCCATGACCGAGTTCGTTGTGCAGTAGAGCACATATGAACATATATAATAACAAGTTTTTTAATAAAAGGAGTACATCATGAGTTTCGTATTTCAGCTTATCATCGCAGCCGGTGCAATGCTTGTCGGCGTTATTGTTGCCCATATCGCCAAAATTGGTATGCGCTAAAAATCTTTTTACCCGGGAGAAACCGCTGAACCCAGTACCTGAGTGTTTCCCCGAACATATGTAGTAACAGGCGCAGCTGCTGCAGGCTGCGCCTTTTATCATCTTTTCATCCTTAATGCCCGGGGGAGGCTGTTTAATCAAAATCCGCATACTCCCCGGTCGGCAGAGCTGCCCAGATTAAATTCATTATACATTGTGCAGACTGCCCTCTCCCTCTTGCCAAAGGCGGGTTGAATGCTTTATTATAAAGAATATTTTAAGCTTCCCAATGCTTGAAAACGGGCTTTTCAACTCAATGCCCCGCCCGCCCGCATTGGGTCTTTCAACGTTGCCTGCAACCCTGTTTAGGAAAACAGCTTAAGGATGGCATGTATGAGCGGTGGAAATATTGTTCCCATATCCATTGCCCCTCTTGGTCTTATTGAAAAGGTGGCCCATGATGCGCAAACCGGTACCATCACGCAACAGGCGGCCGCCCAGCAGCAGGCCGTGGAAGATATCCACCGCGAACAGAAGCAGGTGCAAAAACCCACCAAGGGCGATGATATATCCAAAGTCGGGGATGAACAGGAAGAAGAGCGCAGGCAAAAACGTCGCTCTGGACAGCGGAAGTCAAAACGCAAAGAAGTCCAGGCTAAGCCTGACTCCCCAAACCGCCCCTGGGCCGGGCATTTACTTGATGTAAAAATTTAACTGCTGATTTTGTTATACTTGTTTTATGGAAATCACATCGTGGATTCTGATTGGCGCCAGCGCTGCTGAAGTGATTTTTCTTCTGGTTTTATTCTGGTTTTTTTCAAGGCTCAAGCGCTCAGAACACCTGCTTAACAAACTGCAGGCAAATCAGGAACGACTGCTGGCAAAGCTCGATATCAATGCCCAGCTTGAACAGGAGCTGATGCAGTCGTTTGACGAGCGTCAGCATGAGCTGATGGAACTTGAAGCCCAGATGGAAGAGCGGATAAAAGAATTGAAACGCCTGCTTTCAGAGGCGAAAGGGGTCACCCGTTCTCCCGGTCTGCTGCGCGAAATTATCACTTCAGGTTACAAAGCGGGGCGCAGCAAGGTTGAGCTTGCCAAATCCACCAATCTGTCAGTGGATGAGGTATCGCTTATTTTGAGCAAAAACAATTTTTCCTGAGCAGTAAATTCAACTTACGTTTCTGGCGGAGCACAGAGTTAATTGGTACGGCATTTTAAAAATCAGTCAGTCAACAGCACGGCTGTAAATAAAATTATTGATACTACAATCACATTAACGGAGAAACAGCCGTTATGACGACAGGCCGCGGGCATCGCAGATTTAATTTTAAGTAACCATCGGCGCCATTTAAGCGCTTTTATGGAGGCGAGAAGTACCCATGTCGGAGAAGTCCGCCCTTCTTACCATTTATCCTTTGGGGGGATACGGAGAAATCGGAATGAACTGCACCCTGCTGGAAACTGGCCAGGGATGCGTTTTGATCGATTGCGGACTGATGTTTCCGGAAGACTACCATTTGGGGGTAGATGTAGTCATCCCTCCGCTGGATATGATTTTGGAAAATGCAGACAGACTTTTAGGCATTGTGCTTACTCACGGGCATGAAGACCATATCGGCGCCCTGCCCTGGCTGCTGCCTGACCTGGCTCCGGGAACGCCCATTTACGGCTCCACCTTTACTCTGGCTTTGGTAGAGCACCGCCTGCGCGAAAATGAGCTGCTCGACCGGGTGAGGCTCATGCCGGTAGAGCCCGGCCAGCGCAAAACTCTTGGCGATATAGTGCTTTATTTCTTCCCGGTATCGCATTCCATCATCCAGGGCATGGCTCTGGGCATGGACACTCCGGCCGGGCGCATGCTCCATACCGGCGATTTCAAGCTTGACCCGTCCGACTCAAAAGGCTGGAGTACGGATATTGAAGCTTACCGCAACTTCAGCGCCAACGGCCTTACCCTGTTGATGAGCGACTCCACCAATGTGGAAAAGGAAGGCTTTTCCGTTTCCGAGGCCATGGTGGCGAACGCTCTGGAGAAATTGTGCGCCAAGGCGGGCGGCAGGGTAATCATTACACTGTTTTCCAGCAATATTCAGCGTATCCAAAGCGTCTTCAACATTGCCTCAGTCACCGGACGCAGCGTTATGGTCGAAGGCCGAAGCCTGGTCAATAATATTCAGATCGCCATTGAGCTCGGCATTCTGCGCCCCCCCAAAAATATTTACCTTGATTTGAACGAAGCGCCCCAGCTCGCAGACAGCGAAGTCATTCTGCTGGTAACCGGTTCACAGGGCGAGCCCATGTCCGCCCTGGCCCGCATTGCCGCCGGAGAACATAAACAGTTGATTGTACATGAAGGCGACACTGTAATCATGTCTTCACGCTCCATTCCAGGAAACGGCCGCAACGTAACCAAGCTGATTGACAAGCTGTACCGTCAGGGCGCAGAGGTATTTTATGATGACCTGGCTGACGTGCACGCCTCCGGGCATGCCTACAAAGAGGAGCTGAAGCTTCTGTTCAAAGCAGTCCGCCCCAAATTTTTTATTCCTGTGCACGGCGAGTACCGTCATCTGGTAAAACATGCCCGCCTGGCTCAGGAATGCGGGGTGATGCCTGAAAATACCATTATCCTGGAGAATGGCGAGCCGGTGAGTTTTTCCGCCGAAGGCTTCTGCCGGGAACAGCGCATTCCCGCCGAGTCGTTGCTGGTTGACGGCAAAATGGTCGGCGATGTAGGACGGCAGATTCTCCGCGAACGACGGGCCATGGGTGAAGAGGGACTGGTAATCGTTTCCATTGTACGCGATGAAGTGTCCGGCGCCCTTGTTCAGGGGCCTGACCTGGTTTCCCGCGGATTTATCTTTGAGCAGCAGTTCAGTCACATTCTGGAAGACGCCCGCGATATCGCCATAGAGATTGTAGAAAACAATCCGGATGCAACCAATGAGCAAATGTATGAAAAAGTGCGCATTCCGTTGCGTCGATTCTTCCGCAGCGTTGTCGGCCGCAACCCTGTAGTGCTGCCGGTGATTGTTTCAGTTTGAGCGGTCAGCCTGCGTCCGTGCAGACGGCGGCCCCTCACCCGGCTTTTTATGCAGATATGTAGACAGGTTGCGCTTAATCCGGCTTCCTGTTTCTGATGACTGCATTTTTCAGGCAAGGCCCGCTCGATTTGAAAACTCTTGCCATATATCGGCTAAGAGCTTATTTAATCCACAAAGCAAGCATAAGGTTTAAATGTTTAAGGATTACAGGGCTGCTTGCGGCTGCAAAGCAGGCTTAAAGATAAAAAATCTTCCCGC
>JAFQMU010000252.1 GCA_017421085.1 Desulfovibrionaceae bacterium
CAACGGCAATTTTCTGGTTGAAATTCTCAGGCGTAAACTCGGCTCTGCCAGAAAAAAATATGGAAGACCCCTTCTCCGGGCCGACTTTGAGCGCGCCTCTGTTCAGGCAGTAATGAGCATTTATGGCGTGGAGCTGCTGGCGGATAACACAGAGGCCTGCCGCGAACGCCTGTTTGATATCTGGAATGACGCATACTGCAAAGTTTGCGGAGCAGATGCCAATGAGCAATGCCGCAATGTGGTCAAATATATTCTCAGCAAAAACATTCTTTGCGGCGATGCCCTGAACATGAAGCAGGCTGACGGTTCGCCCATTATTTTTGCCGAATGGTCGTTTATAGGCGGCAGCCTGGTTAAACGCCGCAACTTTGAATTTGCCACGCTGCTTAAGGTATCTGAGCAGGCCCGCTCAGGGCAAATTCCCCTTGAGGTGCAGGGCGTAGACTACGATGAGGCAAAGCGCGAGTTTATCCCGAAATCGGTAGAAGAATACCCCCCCACAGACTACAGGAGGCTTTGCGAACATGGCTGAAGCCCCTCCCCGCAATTTGACGCAAAGCATTCTTCCTGCCATTAACCATAACCCGGATATACTTTCCTGCCTTGCGAATTTAAGTAACGACGAAGTGTTTACACCGCCGGATGTGGCCAATGCCATGCTGGATTTGCTGCCGCAGGAATTGTTCAGCAGTCCGGAAACAACCTTCCTCGACCCGGTGTGCAAGTCGGGTGTTTTTCTGCGAGAAATCACCAAAAGACTTGTTGCCGGCCTTGCCGCTGAAATTCCAGACCTTCAGGAGCGGATTAACCATATCCTGACAAAACAGGTGTTTGGCATCGCTATTACCGAATTGACTTCCCTGCTGTCGCGGCGCACTCTCTACTGCGCGAAGTACGCCAATTCGCAATACTCGATAGTAAAATTCACAAAATCAGAAGGGAATATCCGCTACAAGATAATCAATCATACCTGGAAAAACGGCAAGTGCATATTCTGCGGCGCACCGCAGAAGCAGTATGAGCGGGAAGGGTTGGAAAGCCACGCCTATGAATTCATCCATACGCGCAGCCCCGAGGAGCTTTTTGAGGGTATGAAGTTTGATGTGATTATCGGCAACCCGCCATATCAGTTGAGTGATGGGGGCGCAAAAGCCAGCGCAAAACCTATATATCATCAATTTGTCCAACAAGCAAAAAAGTTAAACCCCAGATACTTGTCAATGATTATCCCAGCAAGGTGGTTTGCTGGTGGGAAAGGACTTGATGAATTTAGAGCATCTATGCTTAATGATAGACACATAAATGTATTAGTAGACTTTTTTAATTCAAAAGACTGTTTTAAAAACACTGACATATCAGGGGGAGTCTGCTATTTCTTAAGGGATAGCTGCCACCAAGGGAAATGTAACACCATTTCATACAATATAAATAACAAGTCTGAAATGTGGCGCTATTTAAATGAAGAAGGAAGCACTTTTATTAGGTTTAATGAAGCTGTAAGTATTTTAAAAAAAATAAATGCAATCAGTAATATATTCTTTTATATACATATAAGCCCAAGAAAACCATTTGGTATTGATACTAATGCTAAACTGTCAAAAATAAAATTTGATGGTTATATAAAAATATATGCATATCCAGACAATGGGTTTTATCCTAAAAATAATATAGCAATAAACACAGATATAATTAAAAAATATAAAGTTTGTATGCCTTACGCATACGGGGAAAGAGGCGACTTCCCGTACCAAGTTCTCGGCAAACCTTTTATCAGTGAACCAGATTCTGCCTGCACTGAAACATATTTAGTAATTAGATCAGTAGAAAATATAACTGTCGCAAAAAATATAATTTCATATATCACAACAAAATTTTTTAGATTTTTAATCTTACTAAAGAAGAATACACAACATGCAACAAAACTTGTATATGAATTTGTTCCAGAACAAGACTTCTCCAAGCCATGGACTGACGCTGAGCTTTACGCAAAATACAACCTTAGTCAGGAAGAAATAGACTTTATAGAATCGATGATAAAGCCCATGGGCTTGCCTGAAGATACAGGGGCAAACCATGCCTGACCAGCTCGACAGTTTCACCTCCCCCAAAACAAAAAGCCGGCCGCGCATTTATGCCTATTCAGACGATAATCCCCGCTATGCCGGGCTGCTGAAGGTGGGTTTTACCTCCCGCGCAGTTGAAGAGCGGATGGCAGAGCATTATCCTACCAAACTGCCGGGGAGTACTCCACCTTATACCATCGTTTTTAACGAATCAGCCATGTATGACGACGGCGGCGCATTCACAGACCATGCCGTGCATAAAATGCTGCGGCGCAAAGGTTTTGATAACGAGGGCGAATGGTTCCGCTGCGCCGTTGAAGATGTGCGGGCGGCATGGCTGGCTGTGCGGAACCGGATTGAGAATGAAGAAAACCGCGATCAGAATTTTGCCATGCGACCGGAGCAGGCGGCAGCTGTTGAAAAAACAATGTCCTATTTTCAATCTGCCCAGAGTGAAGGCCTTTCCACGCCAAAATTCCTCTGGAACGCCAAAATGCGCTTCGGCAAGACCTTTGCCACATACCAGCTCGCCAAAGCCATGGGGTTGAAACGCGTTCTTATTCTTACATTCAAGCCTGCGGTGCAGTCGGCATGGCGTGAAGATTTATGCCGTCACATTGACTTTGAGGGGTGGCAGTTCATTTCCCGCGCCTCATCAGAACTTAACCTTGATGAGCAATATGCCGGCGCTGACAAAAGCAGACCCATTGTCTGCTTCGGCTCTTTTCAGGATTTTCTCGGGCTGAATAAAGCGGGCGGCATCAAAGCCAATAACGAGTGGGTGCATACCTCCAACTGGGATTTGGTGGTTTTTGACGAATATCACTACGGCGCATGGAAAGACAGTGCGAAAAAGCTGTTTGAGCCTGAAGATGAAGATGAGCCCAGCAGGGAAGAAAAGGAAAAATTCGACCCGGCCAACGCCCTCAACGAATCATGGCTGCCCATTACGGCCGCCCGCTATCTCTATCTTTCCGGCACCCCATTCCGCGCCCTTAACTCCGGCGAGTTCATTGAAGAGCAGATTTATAACTGGACTTATTCCGATG
>JAFQMU010000253.1 GCA_017421085.1 Desulfovibrionaceae bacterium
ATGACGGTTCAGAATCACCGGGTTGCCAGGGTTGAGCACGGCCCGTTCGGGAGGACGGCTGAAAAAGTCATCAGGCTCGCGAATAAAATGCTGATCAAGGGCATCTTCCTGCGCCACAAACAGAACTGCGCTTTCCTGCCCCTGCCGCCCGACCCGGCCCCCCCGCTGCATGAAGGACATTACGGTTCCCGGATAGCCTACCAGAATGCACAAATCCAGACCGCCCACGTCTATGCCCAGCTCCAACGCAGAAGTGGTAATTACCGCCAGCAGTTCACCCTGCTCCATGCGCGTTTCTATCAAACGGCGTTCTTCCGGTAAAAAACCGGCTCTGTAGGCGGAAATACGGTCTTTATACGCTCCGGCCTTTTCTTTTACCCAAAGGCTGATCAGTTCAGTCATGCGCCGCGACTGACAATAAACGATAGTGCGCAGCCCGCGGGCCAGAGCTGCCTGGAGCAGCTTGATTGCGGCGGTAGCCGGGCTGCTTTCCGGATTAAGAAAGATAAAATGCCGCTTTCCCTGCGGAGCGCCGCTGTCGGTAACCAGGTCGCAGTTAAGTCCGGTGAGATTTTCCGCCATCTCACCCGGGTTGCCGATAGTTGCCGAGCACATCACAAAAGTGGGGTCGCTGCCGTAGTGCCTGCATATCCGGCGCAGCCGGGTAAACAACTGAGCCATATGCGAACCCAGAAGACCGCGGTAGGTATGCACCTCATCCACCACAACGAAATCAAGACCGGCCCAGAACTCAGCCCAGTTTTCATGAAACGGCAACAATGCGAGGTGAAGCATCTCCGGGTTGGTAAAAAGCACATGGGGCAGATTGTTCCGAATTTTCTGCCGAAAGTGACTGCTGGTATCGCCGTCATAAATAGCCGCTTTTATGCGCGCATCTTCCGGCCAGTGGGATGTAAGCCGTTCCAGGGCCAGTTTCTGATCCTGGGCCAGCGCCTTGAGCGGAAACAGATAAAGGGCCTTTGTGTCCGGGTTGGCCAGACAACGTTCCAAAACCGGAAGATTGTAAATCAGCGACTTGCCGCTGGCAGTGGGAGTTGCCGCCAACACATGCCGCCCGGCCCTGACAAGATCGCAGGCTCTGCTCTGATGCGAATACAAGCTGCTTATCCCCAGCCTGGAGAGCACATCAACAACAGCTCTGGGCCATGGACGCATGCTTTCCGCATAAACGGCAGGTTTTGCTTCCATAACTTTATGGCAGACGATTTCAGCAGGCAGAGATTGCGCCGCCAGCAAGGCGGAAATGTATTCGGCAACCGGATTATTCATGCAGGCATTATAGATTGCGGCGCGATTTCTGCAATCTTACCAATCTATATAGACAGCTTAATAAAAATGCAAAAAGGCAGAATATAAGGCAATTTTCATATCATAAAAAAGTCTTAATTTTTTTTAGATTTAACAGAGAGAAATTGTTGATTATCTTTCAGCAGACAAGTAAGTAAAAAAATCTCAGTATAACAGGGGCAGCTTCGCTGCGCGGGTATAGCCCACCCAGTAACATACAACAATACCCATACGAAATACAGGCAGGCGAAGCCATGCTTCGCCTGCCTGTGAATTCCAAAAGTTGTCAGCTTTGCAGCTTACTTTGACTTGAGCGTCAGCGCGGTTACCGCCCCGAAGATGAGAGCCATACCGGTTATATGGATGGTATTCAACTGTTCTCCCACCAGGAAAACACCCCAGCAGGCCGCCATCAGGGCTTCCGACAGGTTGATGGTGGCGCAGGTTGAAGCGGGGGTGGTTTTCAGCCCGGCCATGAAGGTCGTATACCCCAACGCAGTGGCTATCAAGCCCAGATGCAGAGCAACAATGATTCCGCCGGGGGTAAATATCCAGTCAATGGGGAACATGAAAAACACCGGGCTGACCAATACGGCGCCAATGGCGAACAGCACCATGATCACCGCTGCCGGGTCATTGTTGGCCACAACCTTTTTCCCGAACACAGAATAGAAGGCATATCCGGTGGCCCCCAGACAGGCGAGCACCAGCCCGATGGGATTGGCCTGCATGTCAGGGGAGAAGGAAAGCATCACCAGACCGCCAATGGCGATAAATGTGGTGATGTACCAGAGTGTTGAGGGCCTTTCCTTGAGAAAGATTATCCCCAGAATCCCAGTGGAAATGGGGATGAACCCACAGGCCACAACTGCGCTTACCGCCACGCCGGTGGCCTTTGCCGCTGCAAAGAAAAACATCTGATAAGCCAGGATGCCGAGCGCGGAAATCAGAGTAACTGCTTTGGGCCAGGTGCTGATTTTGGGCAGTCTCCTGGTGAGTGAACACCAGATAAACAGGGCGATAAAGCCTAAAAGCAGACGCATGCCCCCGATAACCTGAGGGGTCGCCCCTTCCGGCGAAAGCGCCTGCGTAGTGCCGGTGGTGCTGAAGCACAACGAGGCAATCAGAATGAATATAGGACCCTGATATTTAGTCCAGATTCCTTTTCCCATTCCCATAATATTTCCTTATCAAAGCTTTACCCGGTTCACCTCCGTTGACCGTGTTATCCATGCCACATATCCGAAAAAAAGACTATTTAAAAATAGTCCGGGCGTCCGTAATAAGGAGGCATTTACGAGCGCCCGGCAGGGGGTAAGGCTTTTGTTGTGCCGGGTGAGGCCCCCGGAGGAAACAAATTTGTTTGGCTGAAGGCGCATTCGGCGCCTTCAGCCCTGTAGTTTACAGATTACTGATTGGGGAAGTAGTCTTCGCACTTACCTTCGCGGTATACGTCCAGAGTGGTGCAATGGAGCATTCCCCCAAACTTATAAACCTTGTCATAACTGACGGGTATTACTTCCACTCCGAGCTTGTTCAGCTGTTCCATATAGCCGTGTTCCTTGTCGCTCACACAGATTTCCTTGGGGCTCAAGGAGAAGGTATTCATGGATATCCAGTTGGGGCCCTGCACGCCCTTGCCCTGCGGGGTGGCGGAAAGGGTGAAGGTTTCATTCCACTGATATTCCGGATCCACAGCCTGAACAATTTCCCAGTCATTCTTTCTGAACAGGTCAACAATCTTGGGATCCATGATATGCTTCTTGTTGGAAACAACCATCAGGCCAGGGCGAAGCATATTCACGACCACGTCAATGTGCCACGGGCGATAATAGCCGGCTGATGAAGAGTCAAACTGCACTGCATGCAGGCGGAAGCCGCGGGCGCTCAGATAACGACGCAGCCATTCCATCCCGGCGCGGTTTGTCAGAGCTGATGCCTGCCAGAAAATATCCTTACCGGCGCGGGCTGCATCCGCAGCATCCCAGAGAGGTTCCTTTTCAGTCAGGTGATAGTCCCAGTTCAGCATCTTTTCCTTCTTGGTTTCTTCATCCCAGACATAGGCGTAGTCCCAGTAGTAGCCGAACTTGTAGCTTTCATCGGAAAGCCAGGGGCGGGGTGCGGCGGTCCACAGGAAATCGGGGTCTTCCTTGAACCACTTTTCCACCAGGGGACGCAGACCAAGATATTCATAGTAGCGGGAGCGGCGGGAACCGGGCGCTTCCATAATTTCATTGCCCAACGGCAGATACAGGTCACGCGGGTTGTTCCAACCGTGCTGGTTTATCTGAGTCCAGTCAGGGTGAACAATGGGGCGGTCATTTTGCAGCG
>JAFQMU010000030.1 GCA_017421085.1 Desulfovibrionaceae bacterium
ATTCAGTTTAACAGATTGAAACGGTATAATCAAAGACAAACCTGAAAAATACTGAACTTCAAGACAGCAAAAAACTTTTAAGCCTGAATGCCGCCAAGGGCAAGTTGACGCAATTATTTAGCTTGCCCAAATTGGCTGTTAAGGGTATATTACTCTTTGTTCATACGATGCGGAAGGGTGGCAGAGCGGTTGAACGCGGCGGTCTTGAAAACCGTTGAGGGTGCAAGCCCTCCGGGGGTTCGAATCCCTCCCCTTCCGCCAGAAATTTAAACGCAAGCCCCTGTTGAACGGAAACACCTTGACAGGGGCTGATTTTATGGAATTTTACCGCTTGCCCCTGACAGCCAAAAATCACGTATCCACGCCACCCTCAGAAATTATTGCAAAACAAGCCTGCCTTTTATTTAAAGTTACCCCCCATATAATCAGGCTCAACCGTCTTTATCTGCAAAAAGCCCCAAGCCAGGATGAGCGGACTCAGGGCTGATTTGAGATTGCAGACAAATTTTATTTCGCCCGGTAAAAACCGACAAAGCTAAGCTTACATTACAACAACACCTGCATAACCCACTACATTGCCCATATCGCCGCTGACCTGTCCGGAGGTGGCATAGGCCAGCAGGTCGGCGCTTGCGGCGCCAAGCTCAACGCATGCCTGCAGGGCCAGAGTGGCCGGGAATACTCCGCACATTGAAATATTGTTCTCAACAACCACTTTGTAGAGTTCTTTGGGGTCAAGACGCACCAGAGCTTCCAGAGCTTTTGCATCCTGCTTTTTCGCCTCTTCGTCACTTACGAAATGACTCATATCCGAACTTACAACCAGAAGCGGCCTTTCCCCGCCGGAAGCCTCACGCGCTTTCAACACCCGAGCCAGGGCTTTTCCGCCTGCGATCAGGCTTTCCAAATCATTACAGGAAACGGCAACCGGCACAATGCGGATGTCAGGACGAACAATTTTCAGCAGAGGCAGCAATACCTCAATGGAATGATCCTGCTCATGGGGAGCGTAATCAGCCTGAAAACCGCCATCGCAGGCAATTATTTCCGAAGCCAGATCTTCGTTGACCGGCACAGCTCCCAAAGGACCGGCCCAGGCGCCTTTGTCCCAAACCCCCAGCCCCTTGCCCAATACCCGGTGGCATGGGGCAAGAATAATCAGATCCCGCGGCAGCTCACAGGAGGCAATAGTTATTCCGGCCACACGACCGCTGTATACCCACCCGGCATGAGGGAGCATCATCATCAGAGGCGCAATGCTTCCTGACTCTCCGGGAAGGGGAGAAGTCAGCAATGCGGCTTCCGATGCCGCCTGAACCGGATTCCCCGGATAAAACCTTCCTGCTACAACTGCTTCTCTGAGCATTTCAACCACCTGTCTGTTAATATTGTTAAAACAATCTGAACTCAAAACGAACGTATTTTCACTGGCAAAATTTTAAAGTCATATTGATATTTTTGCAATAAAACACTTATCCCTCAGGGGCAGCCCGAGCAGCAACCGGGCAAGCTTCCGGCGGGCTGTCCCCTGCGCATAAGTATAAAACAGAGCGTTATTTTCCGCTGCCTGAAGCCGGCAGCGCAGCTGCAAAACCGTCATCCCGATTATTTTCAATAATTTGCCTGAATGGTTGATTATGAAATACATTCTAAAGTAAAATAATTTTCAGCCGAGAAAAAGAATACCTGCAAACGCAGAACTCAGGCTTTTGTCTTTTGTTTCTGCCTCAAGGCTTTCGTCCACCGGATAATTTATCCCGAAGGCTTGCACAATAATTGCAGGCGCTGACAAAACATCTGTTCAAACGGCAGATTTTTCCGGAGCAAGTTATGGATTTAAGCGGAATTACCAGCAGTCTGGCTCAGGAGTACGGTTATTCTGAAAGCGAGCTGACCAACCTACTTTCAGATCGGATGGACAAGTACCAAAAACTTATGGACCAGGCCGAAGAAACGCTGGCAGCTACAGAGCTGGGCAAATCGGTGAATGCTGATGACAAAGTAAGTCTGCCAGCGGTAGGCTGCTCCTTGGGCAATATCGATATTGCAGGCCCTCTGCGCACCCTGGCGCGGCGCGATCTGGAGAAATATGAAGCTCTGGTCGCCACTCTGACCAGCGGAGATGATGCCAAATTTATGAAGGCTCTGAAAGAAATAACCAGCGAAACCGAAACCACTTTGCGCACCGAGTTTGCAAAGCTGAACCAGGGCAGCGCCGCAAAATTTGTGGATAACCTGAGCCGCCTGACTGCAGTTAACGACTCGGCCGACTATACGGAATATGAGCTGGAGGCCATCGCCCAGGCCCGTCTGAATAACCTCACAGCAACAACCGCCTCCGCAACAGGGGTTAACAAGGATGCCCTGGCCAGAACTATCAGAGGGATTCAGATATATGTATGAAAAAGCCGGCGGAATGCCGGCTTTTTCAATTTTTCCAATGTCTGGTGGGAATGCCCATAAAAAATAGTCTTATCTATAAAGATATACTGACGCACCAATACAATTTCTCCCTTTTACCATCAAGCTCAGCTAAAGCTCCCATTCGCTGCCAAAGGTAACGACACATCCCGCCACATAGAATAACAAATATAAATACGACAATAAAATGATATACAGATGAACAATCGGCAAAAGCTACCATTCTATCTTGCTGATTTATGCTCTGAACTCCGCGTTCAAGCCTGCCAGGCTTTTGCAGACGCTGTGGAAGAACGCTCCAATAAATCTGTTGCGCACCGACAGCGCCTGTGCACAAATCAAGGCGCAACATGCGCTGGATATCTTCGCCAATGGAGTTGCCGACAGGAATCAGGATGCCAGACTTGACTATACAAACAAAAACGAATTCGGCTTGCCCGCCAACTCTCGCGCAACATCCTGATATCCTCAGGCATACAAGCTTGAGTTACGCAACAAAATTGTCAGACGTCACAAAAAGGACAGCGTTCCCTGGGGAACGCTTCGTCCGAATTTAAGCAGATTTAGACTTCAGAGTCTGCTGTCGCCCGAAATTAAAGCTCTTTATAGCGGCAAAAAAGTATACAATTTTGTCAGGCGGGGCATGGCAAAAAATCTATTGATTTTTCTTGAAACTGAGTAGGTTTGATGATATTTCTTGAAAAGAAATAAGCTGGGATAAAATGACAGGAAAGTATACTTTTTTGTCACAGAAAATATAGAAGTATATAAATATTTTTTAATTGAAAATAATTATTTATCATGCTATATGGG
>JAFQMU010000254.1 GCA_017421085.1 Desulfovibrionaceae bacterium
GATGATTGACTCAACTCATCTCAAGGCCCACAGGACAGCAGCAAGTCTGCTGAAAAAAGGGGCCTTTCCCGATGTATCGGACGTACAAAAGGCGGCCTGAATTCAAAACTCCATGCCGTTTGCAATGCCTCCGGCCAACCGGTAGCGTTCCATCTGACCAGCGGTCAGGAGAGCGATTACAAAGGCGCCTCTGTCTTGCTTGATTCTCTGCCACAGGCGCGGGAATTTGTATCGAAAGTAATATAAACAGCCCCTGAGGTAAAGATGGGATGGAGATGAAAATCCTGCCCGGCGGCGAGCAGTTTCTTTCTCCCCTGGAAAGGAAGGGCAGGGGGGCAGACCGGAGCGCATGTTCTGCTGATGTGAATCTGAAAAACCAGGCTGCATGGCGGCGACAGCTCCTTTGCCTGCCTGCTCTCCATCCAGACAGGCTGAAGGTGAAAAATGGGAACCGAAAGGAACTGGTGTCACAGCAAGGCGGCACAGTTCGTCCGGCACCATTTTGGGGGTGGCCGCAGCCTTTAAATGCGCAAAAAACAAGGGCTGCAGCCAATCAGCTGCAGCCCGGAAATTTATGGTGCCGAGGGCGGGACTCGAACCCGCACGGGCGTAGCCCGCTACCCCCTCAAGATAGTGTGTCTACCAATTCCACCACCTCGGCGAGAGCAGTTTTTATTAATACTTTCTTCAGAGCTTGGCAAGCATTTTTTCATAAATTTAGTGATTTATTCCTGAACTGTTTACGGCACGTTGCTTTTCTGCGCAATCGGCCAGTTCAAGCCGGATCAGCGGGTAGGGTTTGCCTCTGTCATCTGTCGCCAGGCGCCTGCCTTCCACAAAGCCATATTTTTGGTAGAACTTGCGTCCTTCCAGATTCTGTTCGTTTACATTTACAGTTATGCACCCTTTTTCCTTAACAGCGAAGTCGAGCAGAGCGCTGCCTACACCCATGCGCTGCCTGTCTGGATCAACAAACAGCATTTCTATGTGCGCCCCATTCAATCCAACAAAACCAACAGGCTGCCTGCGGCTGTCTACAGCCGCCCAGACTTCCATTCCCGGCAGGGCTTCTCTGTCAACTATCTGTCTGTAAAAGGCATAATCTTCATCTTTCAAAAAATTATGCGTCCTTTTGGCCCCCCGCTCCCAGATGGAGAGCAGGGCATCATGCAGCTCTTCAGAGTAAGGAATTATTTCAGAGCTTGTACTCATTTTCCGCTCCTGTTATCATTATTATATGCAGTTCATTAAATTTTCCTTTCCCAGTATACCACAGGTCCGCTGTATATTTCAAACAAGGCAGGAAGGCTTCTCTCATGCGCCTTACGCGCAGGGCAACATTGCTTTTAATGTGGGTGATGATCCGGAGCATGTTCTGAAAAACCGAAGGTCGCTGCTGCGAGCGCTCAACATTTCTCTATGGGCGGAAGTCAATCAGGTGCACGGCAGCAGATTGATACTTAGAGCCAGCCCCACGCCTGTCGATGCCCCCACCCCGGGCTCCCCTCTGACAGATGCCGATGGCTTGGCCACAGACCAGCCGGGATTGGCGCTGTTGATAAAAACCGCTGACTGTCAGCCTGTTTTTCTGACTTCAGAGGACGGAAGGCATATTGCGGCCCTGCATGTAGGCTGGAAAGGGAACAGAATAAATTTCATTAAGTCAGCGGTTTCAGAATTCTGCAGCTGCTATGGGCTTGACCCTGCCAAACTGGCGGCAGTGCGCGGGCCGAGCCTTGGCCCGGACAAAAGTGAATTTATCAACTTTGTCGCGGAGTGGGGAGACCAATTCCTTCCCTGGTATAATCAGCGCGCCAATACTGTGGATTTATGGCAACTCACCGTATGTCAGCTTATGAAGGCCGGTCTGAAGAGGAAAAATATTTTCAGCATAGACCTCTGCACCTACGCAAATCCCGACCTGTTCTTCTCCTACCGCCGCGACCAACGACTAACCGGGCGTCAGGCCTCTGTTATCTGGATCGCAGCCTGATACAGGCGCCTGTAAAGACAATCGACCGTCAAGAGGCGGTACAATCAGGCTTCTCATTCAGCCGTAAATAAAAATTGCGCTTACAGCCCTGACAGCGGATCAAAACAAATCTTACCCTGCCGGCGTCAACTTGCCGCTCAATTTGCGTGGCCCCATACAGGTAAATCACCCGGGGGCAAATGCCGTCAGTTTATTGACAGCACTCCCCTATCCAGTTATAGTAACCCAAATTTATCTGGCGGTATTGTGCCTTTCCTCCTCGCCACACCCGGTTGTCGGCAGGGGAGGCTATTTGTGCGCAATGGCTGCGGGAGAGTTATGGCTATTCAAACTGGCGGCATAATTGGTCAAAGCACTTCTTTACAGGAAGTTTTCAAAGTTCTGAAAAAAGTCGCCCCAACCGACAGCACTGTTCTGGTTACCGGCGAATCAGGCACAGGCAAGGAACTGATAGTCCGGGCCCTTCATGCCAATTCTTTACGCTGCGACAAACCGTTTGTTCCGATAAACTGCGGGGCCATCCCCAAAGAGCTGCTGGAAAGCGAGTTGTTCGGCCATGAAAAAGGGGCCTTCACCCATGCCATCCGCACCCGGCCGGGGCGTTTTGAAATGGGCGATGGTGGCACGGTCTTTCTGGATGAAATAGGAGAAATGGACCTTTCACTCCAGGTTAAAATTCTGCGTGTATTGCAGGAGAAGGAAATTGAACGGGTAGGCGGCAGCGGGGTGCGCAAGGTTGATGTGCGCCTGGTTGCGGCTACCAACCGCGATCTGGAAAAAGAGGTGCTTGCCGGACGCTTCCGTGAAGATCTGTATTACCGCCTTAATGTCATCCCCATGCATCTTCCGCCTCTGCGGGAACGAGGCGACGACATTCTGGTTCTTGTGGACCATTTTCTCAGCAAATTTTGCAAACAGAAAAACCGGGGCAATCTTAAGGTAAGCGACCTGGCCATGCGGGCCATGGCTGCCTATTCATGGCCGGGGAATGTGCGACAGCTTGAAAATTTCATGGAACGCCTGAGCATTCTGGTTGACGGCGACAGCGTAGAGTTGGAAGATCTGCCCAGAAAAATCCTGGACGAAGTGGGAGATGTAAACCTGCTGCCGCCGGTGGAAACCGCCATTGAGCAGAAAAGCCTGATTACCCATGCGGTTGACGGCACTCCCCTGCCCAAAGGGCAGGAAATTCCCGCGCAGGGCAGACAGGAAGCGGCTTCGCATCCCTTGGAAACGAATCCGGGGCAATTCCGCTGGCCCTGCATTTCCGACATGCAGGCTGAAAACCAGGGGCTGAAAGATTTTCTGGAAAGCATCGAAGCCAGGCTGCTTACTGAAGCCCTGCATTCTTGCGGCGGAGTGAGAAATCAGGCGGCCGAGCTGCTCGGAATCAAGCGCACAACCCTGATTGAAAAGCTGAAGAAGCTGTCCATTGACTGTTAATTTTTTACCGCTTAAGTGGCCCCTATTTTGCATCAAGTTCCAGGATTACAGATAACCGGATGAATTGTGACAAATAAAACAAAAATTTGCATACAGTCAGCCCGCGCTTTCCGCTTTGCGGGTTTGCTTCAGGCTCAGCCTGAGCTGTCAAGGCTGTGCAAATTGCTTTGCAAAAATATGAAAACAGTCAGATTGACTACTGTGCGCAGATGCAGAATTCATGCGCTCTGTCTGGGGCTGTTTGCTTTTATGCCCGCCTTTTTTTCACCCGCTTCGAGCCAGGCGGCCGGTTGGGAATGGTCTGAACTCCCCGGGCGGGAACGAGTGGTGGTTGAGCTCGACACTCCCGGCAGCTGGAGCGTAAGCAGAGTGGGCACTACTACCCTGCTTCTGCAACTGAATGACAATGCCACCCTGCAACCCGGCAGAAACGGCGATGCAGACGCAATATTCAGCACCGTGCAGCCTGCCCCCAATGGGCTTTATTTGCTCACCAATACCAATGCCTTCGGGTATATAGTCTCCCGCGATGGCGAAAACCGGGTAAGAATAGACCTGTTTGACGATCCTATCGGCGCCCGCTGGCAGCCTCCGACCGGTTCTCCCGACAATCCCGCCGGAATTGCAGCTCCTGAAGCTCAGCCGCCCGCTGCCGTCCAGGCTCAGACAAATACAGGTGAACAGGCTGCGCCTTCCAATACGCAGCAGGGCCCAAGAACGCAGATAGACACAATTATTCAGGCCCAGCAGCAAATGCAGGCGGAACGACAGGAACCGCGCCCCTCCGGAGATGCCGGGAACGCCGCCCCCCTTGCGCCTCCCGTACCTGCGCCTCCGGAAAGTTTCACTGAAACCAATATCGCGGGTTCGCTGCAGCAGGCTGCGCCCTCTGCACCGGGCGGACAGGCGGCTGTTTCTGTAAATCAAATTCAACAACCTGTCGCGCAAAACGGAGCCTCTCAGGCTTACGCTCCTGTTCAGCCACCTTCAGCCGCCGCCCCGCAACCAGCTCAGAACGCAGCCCCCACTGCGCCGGCTCCGGAAATGCAGACTCAAATCTATACCCAGCCCCCTGCGCCTGCATCTGCAAATGCACAGCCTCAGGCGGGGAATGGGCAGTCATCCATACAGCAGCAGGTAATAATTCCTGCTCAGGAACCCGGCGCACAGGCCCAGCAGCCAGTGCAACGCCCCAGACATACGCAGACGGAAGACGGCGATGGCTATCTCGTTGCTCCTATCAACCCGTCAGACCCCTTTGAAGGAGACCCCCGGCAGCCGGATGCTCAAGGGGCCCCAACCGAAGTCCAGCCTGCAACGCCCAATGTACAGGAAGGCCGGCTCATCCCTATTGAGGAAACGGACAAAGACCTTGTCATGCGCATTCCTGCACCGGAAGGCGGCGTTGGGCTGGAAGGCGAATATGCCCCCTCCCGTCCGGCGGTTCAATACGATGAAGACGGCAACCCCATTGAGCCGCCGCCCAGCGTATCCGAGCTGATTGCAGCCGCTCAGACGCATATCAACGGCGAAAAGTATAAAGAAGCCCTGGGGTTGCTGGGAGAAGCCCGGCTGCGCCCTGAAATCACTCCCCATGAACTTGAGGAAGTGCTCTATCTGATAAGCGACGCAACCTTTGGGCTTGGAATGGACGATATCGCCTCCTATGGCGACAAGATGCTGGGAGTAACTGAAGAAGCCCTCAATGCCAACCTGAAGTCACCTAGGGTTCCCGCTCTGATGCTGCGGCTTGGCTATGTCAACCTGCAAATGGGAAATATGCAGGAAGCGGAGGCTTACTTCAACCTGCTCAAGCGCGACTACCCCAATGATGAGAATATCCCCCTCATCTACTATTACTGGGGCGATCATTTCTTTGGTGAAGAAAACTATCA
>JAFQMU010000255.1 GCA_017421085.1 Desulfovibrionaceae bacterium
ACTCTGTGCAGCAAGGATCACCCCCTGCTGCTGGAAGATATTTCCGCCTACAGCCCGGTTATTTCCAGGGCGCTGGAACCTGCAAACGCAGAGGAAGCCAAAAAGCTTGATGACGCTTTGAAAAACTATCTGCTGGAAGACCCGACCCTCAAACTGGAGCTGGATGAAGATACCGGCCTGCGCATCCTTTCCGGCATGGGCGAGCTGCATCTTGATGTGCTTCTGGAACGGCTCGAACGCGAATATGGGCTTAAGCCCCGGTCTGGCGAGCCGCGGGTGGTATTTTTGGAAACCATTACTCAACCGGCTTCCGGGAGGGCGGAAATTGAGCGGGAAGTGGCAGGGGTGCAGCATCAGGGAATGGTTTCTTTAGAAGTTGAGCCGCTGCCCCGCAGTCACGGCGTACAAGTTGACTTCGCCCTGCCTGAGGAGGAAAGAGCAGCGGAAAAGACAAAAATTAAAAATCAGCTCAGCGCAGCGGCAAACAATGCCCGGGCTGTGATTGGTCTGGCCATAGAGTCTGCGCTCACCTCCGGTCCGCTGGAAGGTTATGCGGTAGGGGATGTAAAAGTCAGCGTAACCGGCTACGAGGCCAAATCCGATGCCGGGCTGAACATGGCGGCGGCTCAGGCTCTGCGCGATGCCCTGCTTGAGGGCGCCCCGGCCCTGCTTGAGCCGATTATGAAGCTTGAAATCGTTACGCCCGGCGAATCAGTGGGCGATGTGCTCAATCTGCTTGCTGCCCTTAACGCCAGAGTGCTTGATGTGAGTGCAGGCGAACATGTGGAGACGATTTCAGCGGAAGCCCCCATGCGCGGCCTGTTCGGTTTTGCCACGTCCCTGCGCTCGGTATCAAAAGGCAGGGCGGGCATGACCCTGAGCTTTGACCGCTTCGATATTGCGTGAGGTGATGCTTGCTCCGGCCTGTGCTTGACCCTGAGTTAAACGACAAAGAAAATATCACCGAACACAAAACAGCTGACTTGACTTACAAATATTTCGGCAGCTTGTATTGATATTGAATAACAACTTGAAATTAAAAGAGATTTTAATGAATGACCTGTTAGATCCCGCATCTGCGCCTCCCAGAAAAAAAAGAAGCTTGGGGCAGAACTTTCTTAAAAACCCGGATATTTCCCGGCGCATCGTGCAGGGGCTGGCAGTATCGCCTGCTGATCATATTTTGGAAATTGGTCCGGGAGCAGGGGCGCTCAGCCAGGTGCTCGCAGAAAAAAATCCCGCCCGTCTTGTTCTTCTGGAAAAAGACCGCTATTGGGCGGCCCGGCATGCTGAATGGGCCCGGCGTCATGCTTTCAGATATTGCCCGGTCTTGATGGACGCCCTCGACTTCGTATGGGAAAAGCTGGACAAAAGCTGGAAAATAGTTGGAAATCTTCCATACAATGTGGCTTCGCCCCTCATCTGGGATATTGTCAGCCGGGCTTCATTCAGTCTGGCGGTTTTCATGGTGCAGAAAGAAGTGGGGCAGCGTCTGAGCGCTTCGCCTGCCTGTAAAGAATATGGGGGGCTTTCCGTCTGGGTGCAGAGTTTTTGCAGGGTAGAGCGTCTGTTTATTGTTCCGCCGGGGGCGTTTGATCCGCCGCCCAAAGTAGATTCGGCAGTTATGCGCTTTACCCCGCTTAACCGGCCTATGTTTTGCGCCCCGCACAAACTTTCTCTTTTGCTCAAAGCCTGTTTTCAGCAGCGCCGCAAGCAGATGCGCAATATTCTGAAATCACATTGGAAACCTGAGGCGGAT
>JAFQMU010000256.1 GCA_017421085.1 Desulfovibrionaceae bacterium
CTTCCGGGGCCAGCACAACCGCCATGCGCTCCTGCGATTCGGAGATGGCTATTTCCGTGCTGTTCAGCCCCTCATATTTGCGGGGAACCAGGTGCAGGTCGATAGCCAGCCCGGCGGCCAGCTCACCGATTGCGACTGACACGCCGCCAGCGCCGAAGTCGTTGCATTTCTTTATCAAAGAGGCCGCTTCAGGTTTGCGGAACAGGCGCTGAATCTTATGTTCTTCCGGGGCGTTGCCCTTTTGCACTTCTGCGCCGCAGGTATCGATGCTGGCCACGTCATGCTCTTTGGATGAACCGGTAGCGCCGCCGATGCCGTCGCGCCCGGTGCGTCCGCCGACCAGAATGACCACATCTCCGGGGGCGGGGCTTTCACGCCGCACATGAGCCCGGGGGGCGGCGCCGATTACTGCCCCCACCTCCATGCGTTTGGCTGCAAAACCTGGATGATAGTGCTCCTGCACATAGCCGGTGGCCAGACCGATCTGGTTGCCGTATGAGGAGAAGCCGCGGGCCGCTTCTTTGGTGATTTTACGCTGGGGGAGTTTGCCGCTGAGGGTTTCTTCCAGAGGGGTGCGCGGGTCGGCCGAGCCGGAAATGCGCATGGCATGGTAAACGTAGGCGCGCCCGGAAAGCGGGTCGCGGATAGCCCCGCCCAGGCAGGTGGCTGCCCCGCCAAAGGGTTCGATTTCGGTGGGGTGGTTGTGAGTTTCATTTTTGAACATCAGCAACCATTCTTCCGGGCCGGTGGAAGTGCTCACCTCAATCACTACGCTGCATGCGTTATTTTCTTCACTCTCTTCCAGATTGTTGAGCCAGCCTTTTTTTCTGGCCCAGCGCGCCCCGATGGTTGCCATATCCATCAGGCAGGGAGGGCGGCGGCTTCTGGAGCCGTACAGCATCTCGCGCATATCGCGATAAGCTTTGAGGGCGTTTCCCAGGGCCGGCTTATAGGGCCCTTCTTCAATTTCGATGTTGGTGAGCTCGGTATTGAAGGTGGTGTGGCGGCAGTGATCCGACCAGTAGGTATCGAGAATGCGGATTTCTGTTTCAGAAGGGTTGCGGTTTTCTCTGTTTTTGAAATAATCCTGGGCAAAAAGCATATCTTCCAGGCTCATGGCCAGACCCCAGTCTTTGCGCATGGCTTCCAGAGCGGCTTTATCTATATCAATGAAACCGTCTACAAAAGGCACAGGCGGTGGAGGGGTAAATGATTCCAGCAGGGTTTCAGGTTTTTCCAAAGAGGCTTCCCGCTGGTCAACTGTGTTGATCAGGTAGGCCTTGACCCGGGAGAATTCAACATCGGAAATTTCGCCTCCGAGCACATAGACCTTGCCGCAGCGCACACGGATTGTTTCTGCGCGGCTGGCGACTTTCAGGCACTGGACGGCGCTGTCCGCCCGCTGATCGTACTGACCGGGCAGGTATTCCACTCCGAAAACTCTGTCGGAAGGCTGTTTTGGAAATTCTTCCAGATACCAGTCATCCACCATGGGTTCGGCAAACACGGTAGTCAGGCTGTCATTGAGCTGAGCCGCGTCCAGGCCCTGCACATCGTAGCGGTTCAGCACCCGCACCCTGCGCAGGCCATTCAGATGCAGACTGTCTTTCAAATCGCTGAAAAGCGAGCGCGCCTCTGCGGCATGTTCATGCCGTTTTTCTACAAAAATACGCTTAACTTGCATTACTGTTCCTTGACTGGTTTAAGGGAAATGGAATTTTCCTGCTTTTTGTCCGGCGATTACTTACAGCCTTATTCCACTGTAACGCTTTTGGCCAGGTTGCGCGGCTGGTCAACGTCACAGCCAAGGGCAACGGCAATTTCATAGCTTACCAGTTGCAGGGCGGGCAGAACCAGAAAGGCGCCCAGCGGGCCGTAAGATGCGGGCAGGCGCCAGATCTGTTCGGCCTTGATTTCGGTTTTTGCATTGGTAATTGCCACTACTTTGCCGCGTCTGGCCTGCATTTCCTCAATATTCGACTTGACTTTGGGGAAAAGGGCGTCATCGAGCGCCAGGGCAAAAGTAATCAGTTCAGGGTCTACCAGAGCAATCGGCCCGTGCTTCATTTCTCCTGCGGCGTATCCTTCAGCGGAAATATAGGCCAGCTCTTTCAGTTTGAGGGCGCCTTCCATGGCCATGGGGTAGCAGTGGCCGCGCCCGATGAAAAAGGCCCGCCGGGTTTTATGATAGCGTCTGGCGAGGGCAATGGCCCGGTTGCGCATGGTGGGCAGGGCCAGGTCTACTTTTGTGGGCAGGTTGCGCAGGGCCCTGACTGCGTCTTTGAGCTGCTGTTCGGAAAGCACGCCTTTTTTCTGCCCCCAGTAAAGGGCCATGAGCGCAAGGCAGACCATCTGGGAACAGACTGCCTTGGTGGAGGCGACGCTGATTTCCGGGCCAGCCTGGGTAAAGATGACCCGGTCGGCTTCACGGGCCACTGATGAGCCCACCACGTTGCAGAGGCCAAGCACTGTCGCCCCCAGGGATTTGGCCAGCTCCATGCCTGCCAGGGTATCTGCCGTTTCGCCCGACTGGCTGATTGCAAGCACAACTGAATTTTTATCAAGAATGACGTCGCGGTAGCGGAATTCTGAAGCAATCTCCACGCTCACCGGCATTCTGGCCCACGACTCGAACAGATATTGCCCCCAGAGACCGGCATGAAACGAGCTGCCGCAGGCCACAATATGCAGGCGCTCCGGTATGGGCAGATCATCCAGCTCAGGCAGCTGAATGGACAGATTTTTCCGGCTGCGCCCGCTGGGCAGGGCCCCGGTGAGGCAGTCGAAAATTACTTTGGGTTGTTCAAAAATTTCTTTGAGCATGAAGTGGGGATAGCCGTCTTTCTGGGCGGCCTGCATATCCCATTCAATGGTGGCTGCCTCCTTATGCACAGGCGTGAGGTCAGCCAGACGAAGCACCTGCCACGATTCGCCGTCTATGCGGGCGATTTCTCCATCATCCAGAAAAACCACATCTCTGGTATACGGGAGAAAGGCGGGAATATCGGAAGCAACAAAATTTTCGCCCTGCCCGACCCCCAGCAGCAGGGGGGCGAACAGCCGGGCTGCATAAATTACATCGGGCTCATCCAGGGAGAGCATGGCCACTGCATAGGCCCCGTTGGCCTGACGCAATGCCCAGGCAAAGGCTTCCAGGCTCGACTCGGTATGCCTGAGCCCTTCGGCTATAAGATTGGCCAGAACTTCAGTGTCGGTTTCTGAGGCAAAGGTATAGCCTTTATTTTTCAGGTTGACTTTCAGTTCTTCAAAATTTTCGATAATTCCGTTGTGGACGATAACAATTCGGTTGTCGCAGCTGCGGTGGGGGTGAGCGTTGCGCTCCGCCGGCACCCCATGCGTGGCCCAGCGGGTATGGCCTATGCCTGTGTTGGCCTGAATTTTCGGCATGGCGGCCAGTTTCTCATCGAGGGCATGCAGTTTGCCTTCTGCGCGCACAGTAACAATTTCACCGGTGTCGATATAGGCCACACCGGCGGAATCGTAACCGCGGTATTCAAGCCGTCTCAGTCCTTCCACTATGCAGGGAATGGCGTCCCTGCGTCCCGCATAACCGATAATTCCACACATGGCGTTTCTCTCAAAAAAACGGGGAACGGCCGCTCAAGCTGTTCCGGTTCAGAAAAGTTCGCGGCCCTTCTCCCCGTTTTTACTTTTGAATAATGCCTCGGCATCAGACGAGGGCGTTTGTATGCGTCAGGGCAATAAGCAGGAGCAGTCATTAAGCTGATTATATCAGCCTGCTCTGCATAAATTAACTTTGTTGCATCTGCCTCAGACTGGGCACAGGTTCGGCATTCAGAAATTCTAAATGCCGAAATGGCGTTGCAGGCGGGCCCAGATTTCCCTGTAGGCGCCGAGCACATCGCCCAGATCCTGCCTGAAGCGGTCCTTGTCCAGCTTGGCCATGGTTTCCTTGTCCCAGAAGCGGCAGGTGTCGGGGGAAACTTCATCGGCCAGCATCAGTCTGCCCCGGCTGTCGAGCCCGAATTCAAGCTTGAAGTCGACCAGAATAATCCCCAGCCGGTCGAACAGGTTGGCAAGAAGCCGGTTTACCTCCAGACAGATGGCCTTAATCTGGTTTAATTGTTCATCATCGGCCCAGCCGAACAAAACGGCGTGATCGTGAATAATCAGGGGATCGCCCAGTTCATCGCTCTTATAGCAGTATTCCACCAGGGGGAAGGCCAGCTTCAGCCCGTCCTGCACCCCCAGGCGTTTGACCAGCGAGCCGGTGGCAATGTTGCGCACGATAACTTCCACCGGGATGATAGTCATGCTGCGCACTACCTGATGGATATCGTCTACCTGGCGCACCCAGTGATTTTCCACTCCGTTATCAGCGAGATATTTGAACAGGCATGAGCTGATTTTGTTGTTCAGCTCTCCCTTGCCCTCCAGAGTATCTTTTTTCAGAGCATTGAACGCGGTGAGCGAGTTTTTGTATTCAACCAGCAGCTCATCGGAGTTGTCAGTCGCATAAATGCGTTTGGCCTTACCTTCATAGAGCAGCCTGCCTTTTGAGGGAAAACTTGTCATTGCATATCCTCAGAGCCCAGAGGGCGGTTTATTTCAAGAGCCGTTGCATGGCGGCCCGGGTGTTTTCCAGACTTCCGAATGCGGTGAGGCGGAAGTATCCCTCGCCGGACGGGCCGAAACCTGCGCCGGGGGTACCCACAATGTTGTATTTGGTCAGCATCAGGTCAAAGAAATCCCATGAGGGCATGTTGTCCGGGGTTTTCAGCCAGACGTAGGGGGCGTTTACTCCGCCGAACAGGGTATGCCCGGCATCTTGCAGGGTTTTGCGGATGATTTTGGCATTATTGAGATAATAAGCCACATTGTCCATCACCTGTTTGCGCCCTTCCGGCGAATAAACGGCGGCCGCGGCTTTCTGCACAACATAGGGGCAGCCGTTATATTTGGTGCTCATGCGGCGGGCCCAGAGCGGGTTCAGGGGCACGTCTTCTCCGCCGGGCCCTTTTGCGGTGAGCTTGTGGGGCACCACAGTGTATGCGCAGCGCAGACCGGTGAACCCGGCGGTTTTGGAGAAACTGCGGAATTCTACCGCCACTTCATCCGCCCCCGGAATTTCATAAATGCTGTGCGGCACTTCCGGTTCGGAAATAAATATTTCATAGGCGGCGTCAAAGAGAATGATCGATTCATTTTCTCTTGCGTATTCCACCCAGCGTGCCAGCTGTTCTCTGGTCAGAGTGGTGCCGGTGGGATTGTTGGGGTAGCAGAGATAAATCAGATCGGGGCGGCGTTCGGGCAGCGCCGGTTCAAAATTGTTTGCAGCCGTGCAGGGCAGATAGATAAAGTTGCTCCATTCGCCGTTGGCTTTCAGGTCGCCGCCGCGCCCGGCCATTACGTTTGAGTCGACATAAACCGGATATACCGGGTCTGTAATCGCAACCGCATTGTTTTTGGCGAAGATTTCCTGGAAGTTGCCCACATCGCATTTGGCGCCGTCGCTGATGAAAATTTCATCGGGATCAACTTTAACTCCGCGGGCAGCAAAGTCGTGCTCGGCAATCAGTTCGCGCAGGAACATGTAGCCGTGGTCAGGGCCGTAACCTTTGAAGCCTTCCGGGGCGGTCTGCTCCTGGGCGGCTTCGCACAAAGCGTTGATTACGGCCTGAGGCAGAGGGCGGGTAACATCGCCGATGCCCATGCGGATAATCTGAGCGTCCGGATTCCTCGCAGTGAATGCAGCCACCCGGCGGGCGATTTCAGAAAACAGATAACTGCCTGGCAGTTTAAGATAATTTTCATTGACAAGTGGCATTGCTGACTCCTTAAAAATTTTGTCGTGGGGGGAAGCGCGTTTCTGATACTTTGCATTTATTACGGGCGTTGCAACCGATTACTCCCAGGTTCCGGTAAACACTGTGGTTGCCGGGCCATCCATGAAGACATGGTTGGTTTTTTCATCCCACTCCACAATCAGGTCGCCGCCCAGCAGATGCACTGTGGCCTTGCGGTTGGCCTTGCCGGCCAGCACTGAGGCCACCAGACTGGCGGAAGCACCGGTGCCGCAGGCCAGAGTTTCTCCTGCGCCGCGTTCCCACACCCGCATGATGATGTTATCCATATCGGGGTTTTCAATGAACTCTGTGTTGGTCCGGCGTGGGAACAGAGGGTGATGTTCAAACCGGGGCCCAAGAGCGGGGAGATTGAGCTCGGCCACGCCCTGCATGGGAATAACCAGATGCGGGTTGCCCATGGACACGGCGGTGGCGGTATAGCTCTGACCATCGGCGATGATTTCCTGCCCGATAAAGGAGTCTCCCGGGGCGTTCATGGGAAGGAGCTCAGGCTTGAGCCCGGGTTCTCCCATATCAACTCTTACGCTGGCAACTTTGTTGTCTTTAACGGTGAGCTCAAGAATTTTGATTCCGCCCAGGGTTTCCACTTTAAGAGTGGTTTTATCGGTCAGGGCGTTGTCGTAGACAAATTTGCCCACGCAGCGGATGGCGTTGCCGCACATTTCCGCCTGGGAACCATCGGAATTGTATATCTGCATCTGGAAATCGGCATCCACGCCATGACCGGCGGGGCCAATCAGGACTATACCGTCTGAGCCAATCCCGAAATGACGGTCGCTCATGGCACGGGAAAGGGCCGCCGGGTCATTTACAGTTTCGGTAAACAGGCTGATGTAAATATAATCGTTGCCGAGACCGTGCATTTTAGTAAACTGCATACGTAAAATCCTTTTTTGAAGGGGTATGTTCCTGCATACCTCTTTAAAAAATTTAATTCAACCAGAGCATTTCCTCATAAGACGGCAAAGGCCAGCGGCGGTTTTCCACAATTTCCTCCAGCGCGTCCGCTTCAGTGCGGCAGTCGCGCATGCAGGGCAGAACCTGATCGCGGGCAAATCTGGCCGCTTCCAAATGGTCTTTGATGCCTTTCAGGCCGTTCCAGGCCTCTTCCAGTTTGTCCAGGGCTGCAATCAGGCCGGTGGTGTGCCTGCGCACACGGCGGAAAAGTTCTTCTTCCGGCAGCTTTTCTCCATCTCCCAGCGCCTGGCGGGTACTGATGATTAAATCCGCCAGGTCTTTCTGCCATGAGAGCGCGGCGGGAAGAATGGCCGTGCGGCCAAGCGAAAGGGCCACCTGAGCTTCAATGGACACGGTGCGCACATAATTTTCAATCAGAATGCCCTGACGGGCCAGCAGTTCCCGTTCTGAAAGCACGCCGTGCGAGCAGAACACGTTCATTACATCGGGACGATTATACTGCTCCAGAGCGATGACCGTGTCGCTGTAGTTGGGCAGACCGCGGCGCTCCGCTTCTTTTTTCCACTCTTCGGAATAGTTGTTGCCGTTGAAGATAATTGGCTCATGTTCCTGGAACAGGCGGGGCAGAAGATCCTGCACGGCCTTGAGAATGGGGGTTCCCTCAGCCACGGCCTTTTCAAGTTCGCTGGAGATATCGTCCAGCGCACAGGCCACAGCCGCATTAAGGGCGATGTTTACCGGCGCCACTGACTGCGATGATCCTGCCGCCCGGAATTCAAAGCGGTTGCCGGTAAAGGCCATGGGGCTGGTGCGGTTGCGGTCAGACACATCCACGGGCAGAGGAGGCAGAACGGAAACGCCGATTTCCATGGTGCGGTTGCCCCATGAATACTGCCCGTCCTTTTTGCCGGCAATGGACTGAAGAATGGCGGTGAGCTGCTCGCCCAGGTATACTGAGAGGATGGCGGGCGGAGCTTCATGGGCGCCCAGGCGATGGTCGTTGCTTGCGCCTACTGTGCCGATGCGCAAAGGCTCCGGATGCTTGTGAATTGCCCGCAGCACCGCAGCCAGAAAGAGCAGGAACTGGGCGTTGTCGCGCGGGGTATCGCCAGGTTCCAGCAGGTTATGGCCGTTGGAGTCGCGCAGAGACCAGTTGTTGTGCTTGCCTGACCCGTTCACCCCGGTGAAGGGTTTTTCGTGGAACAGACAGGCGAAGCCGTGGCGTTCGGCAGTGGTGCGCAGCACTTCCATAATCAGCATGTTATGGTCGGTTGCGATGTTGGAGCTTTCATACACCGGGGCGATTTCAAACTGACCTGGCGCCACTTCGTTGTGGCGGGTGAGTACAGGGATGCCGAGAGCAAAGAGCTGATCTTCCGCATCCTGCATGAAGGCCATCACCCGCGAGGGGATGGCTCCGAAATAGTGATCGCCAAGCTCCTGCCCCTTGAGCGGGCGGGCGCCGTAAAGGGTGCGGCCTGAGAGAATCAGGTCGGGCCGCAGCATATACAGGCGGCGGTCAACCAGAAAATATTCCTGCTCAACTCCAATCATGACCTGCACGCTGGTCACGCTGGTGTTGCCCAAAAGACGCATCAGGCGCACGCACTGGTGCGAGAGGGCATCTTCAGAGCGCAGCAGCGGAGTTTTGCGGTCAAGCGATTCACCGGTATATGAATAGAACACAGTAGGAATGTACAGGGTGCGCCCCAAGGGCCCTGAAACCAGAAAGGCCGGAGATGTAGGGTCCCACGAGGTGTGTCCGCGCGCCTCGAAAGTGGAGCGCAATCCGCCTGAAGGGAACGAAGAGGCGTCGGTCTGCCCCTGAATGAGCATGTCGCCGGAAAACTGGCTGATTACCTGCCCTTCCGAGGTGGGGGTGAGAAAAGTGTCATGTTTCTCGGCGGTGGTGCCGGTCATGGGCTGGAACCAGTGGGTATAGTGGGTTGCACCGCGTTCCATGGCCCAGTCTTTCATTGCGCTGGCGATGACATCGGCATCGGACGGGTTCATTTGGGCGCCGTTTTTGATGGTTTGCTCCAGACGCTGGAATACCCCTTTGGGCAGGCGTTCGCGCATGGCGCGCATATTGAACACATCCCTGCCGAACATATCGGAACGTTGGGTGTTACCAAGCTCCGGTTCCTTGCAGGGGGCAACAGCGAGAGTCTCGGCAATTTCCTTGATGGCGTGTTCACGCGGGGTAAAAACCATTGAAGCAGCTCCTTAATTAAGAAGAAATATGCGGGCGGATGCCCATGGCCACCGGCCAATAAACTTGCGGGAATCGCCCCGGAAAGGGGGCTGTGTTTTCTGCGCCCGATGGCAGTTTGCGCAAAAAATGACTTGTACACTTTTTTTTCAACTTTAGCTAGGTATAATGTTTCAACTGTTTTTTGAAATTTGGTGCGCTGAGAATTTTATTCTTCAGGCCACGGCAGCTTTGGTTTATATTTTGGGCTGCGTTAAAATATCTTCTTTAAGAGGGTATCCGTCTGTTTCGGCTTGTTTTTGCAGGCCCGGCATGATAAATCAAATCTTGTGATGTTGTGCGACGGCTGCATGCCGTTTGTCATGCGCTATTTGGAGCAGCTATGCGTGATTCATTTTTAGTGTTTGGTCAGCCACTGATCGGCAGAGAAGAAATTTCTGAAGTAGTAGACAGCCTGGAAAAAGCCTGGCTGGGCACCGGGCCGAAAGTACACCGCTTTGAGCAGAACTTTGCCGCCTACAAAAATCTGCCCTGTGCGGCGGCGGTGAATTCCTGCACAGCCGCTTTGCACCTGTCCTGTCTGGCTCTCAACCCTGAGCCGGGCGATGAAATCATTACTACCGCCATGACCTTTTGCGCGTCGGTAAATGCGATTATTCATGCGGGGGCAACTCCTGTGCTGGCTGATATCGACCCTGTCACCTTAAATATCGATCCGGCTGATGTTGAACGCAAAATCACCCCCCGCACCCGGGCGATAATGGTTGTTCATTTTGCCGGGCGCATGTGCCGCATGGATGAAATCATGCGCATTGCCAAAAAATATAATTTAAGCGTAATTGAAGATTGCGCCCATTCCATTGAGTCCGCCTTCCGGGGCGTGGGCTCAGGCCATTTCGGCGATCTGGCCTGTTATTCCTTTTACGCTACCAAAAATGTGGTTACCGGCGAGGGCGGCATGGTGCTCGGTAAAAACAGGGAGCTGATTGACCGCATTAAAATTATGGCCCTGCACGGGATGAGCGCCGATGCCTGGGCCAGATTTTCCGATGCCGGCTTTAAGCACTACCAGGTGGTAGACCACGGTTTCAAATATAATATGATGGACTTGCAGGCGGCCATCGGCATTCATCAGCTGGAGAAGGTGGAGGAAAACTGGAAAAAACGCCGTCGCATATGGCAGATGTATGTTGATGCCTTCTCAGCCCCTGATTTCCCGGCCGGGCTCGGTCTGCCCGCTCCGCTTGATGCGGAGGAGGCGGAGGGCTCCCGTCATGCCTGCCACCTGTTCACTGTGGAAGTGGATGAAAAAATCTGCGGCATTGGGCGCGACCAGTTCCTTTCCCGGCTGACTGCGCATAAAATCGGGGTGGGCGTGCATTACCTGGCCATACCGGAGCATCCTTATTATCAGAAGCGTTTCGGCTGGCGGGTTGAAGATTTCCCCCATGCAATGGCCTATGGCAGAAAAACAATCAGTCTGCCCCTTTCTCCCCGCCTGAGCGATGAGGATGTTGCTGATGTGATTGCGGCTGTAAAAGAAATTTTGCTGAACCCTTAACCGGCAGGACCGCCTTTGGAAACCGACCCCGCACAGATAACCGGTCTGGTGCTCACCTACAACGGTGAGCGCCTGATAGAGCATTGCATCAGATCACTCCAGTTTTGCGACCGCATTCTGGTGGTTGATTCGTTCAGCAGTGATTCCACTGTTGAAATCTGCCGTTCTCTGGGAGCGGAAGTTATACAGAACCCCTGGTCGGGGCCGGGCCCCCAGTTTGAGTTTGCTTTCAGGCAAATCGCCACGCCTTGGGTTTTCTCGCTAGATCAGGATGAAATCTGCACTGCCGGGCTGCGTGCGCAGGCGCTGCGCGCCCTGGGGCGGGGGGATGCCGGTTGTTCCGAACCTGCAGGCTCAGGCGAAAGCGCCGGGTTATGCGCCTCTCAGGCCGGCCGGGCCGGGCTCTGCGCTGATGAGGCCGCAGGTTACTTTGTGCGGCGCAAGTCGTGGTATTATAACCGCTTCATGCTGCACAGCGGCTGGTATCCTGATTATCTGCTGCGTCTGTTTCAGCCGGCAAAAATGCGGGTGGAAATAAGCGGAGCTCATTATCGTTTTGTTCCTCTGGCGGCCACCGGCAGACTGAGTGGAGAAATTTTGCACTATCCCTATAAAGATTTTGCAGAACACCTCGATAAAATCAACTCCTACGCCAGTCAGGGGGCCGCTGATCTGGCTGCCCGGGGCAGACAGGGCGGGCTTTGCCCGGCGTTACTGCATGGGCTGGTCCGCTTTATCAAACTGTATTTTTTAAAGGCCGGTATGCTGGACGGCAAAGCCGGGTTTATCAATGCGGCCCATGGCGCTTTTTACGCATTCAGCAAATATCTGCGGGTGGAGAAACAGCCCTGGGGTGAACCTTTTGACCGCGAATAAAAATAAGGGGAGTTGCATGTCGGAGCTAAAGTATAAACGCCTGTTGTTGAAAATTTCCGGTGAGGCCCTGGCCGGACCGGCCAAGTACGGTATAGACCCTGCTACGGTTTCAGAAATTTGCGAAGAAATTGCCCATGTGCATAAGCTTGGCCTGGAGCTGGCTCTGGTTATCGGAGGGGGGAATATTTTCCGGGGCATGGCCGCTTCAGCCAAGGGAATGAACCGGGCCCCGGCCGATCATATGGGGATGCTCGCCACTGTGCTTAATGCAGTGGCCGTGCAGGATGCTCTGGAGAAACTCGGCTGCCCTACCAGGGTGCTTTCGGCTATTGCCATGCGGGAGGTTTGTGAGCCGTATATTCTGCGCCGGGCTGAACGCCATCTGGAAAAGGGGCGCATCATCATCTGTTCTGCCGGTACCGGCAACCCTTATTTCACAACGGATACAGCCGCTGTGCTGCGGGGCATGGAGCTGCGTTGTCAGGCCATTATCAAGGCCACCAAGGTAGACGGCATCTATGATAAAGACCCGATGACCAACCCGGATGCCGTGCGCTACAGCGAACTGAGCTATTCCGAGGCGTTGCAGAAAAAGCTGCGGGTAATGGATGCCACCGCCTTCTCACTGGCCATGGAAAACAGCATGCCGATTATGGTTTGCAGTCTTTCACCGGGCAATATCACCAGGGTCGTTCAGGGTATGAACGTCGGAACAATAGTACATGGAGGATAAACAAGTGGAACTTGACGCTTTGAAACAGGATACCAGGGAACGTATGGAAAAAACTCTGACTGCGCTCGACCGGGAGTTTTCCAAATTACGCACAGGAAGAGCCAGCACCGATTTGGTAGATTCCATAAAAGTGGATTATTACGGCACAGTTACTCCTATTAACCAACTGGCTACCGTGTCTATCCCCGACAGCCGTACTATTTCAATCCAGCCCTGGGACCGCGGGGCTTTCTCCGCAATTGAAAAAGCCATTCAAAAATCAGACCTGGGGCTGAACCCGGTTAACGACGGCAAGGTCTTGCGCATTTCAATTCCTCCGCTTACTGAGGAACGCCGTAAAGAGCTGGTGAAAGTGGCCAAAAAATATACTGAAGATGCCAAGGTGGCCATGCGCAATATCCGGCGTGAAGCGAACGATGCCCTGAAAAAGGCTGAAAAAGACAAGACCATTACTGAAGATGATCACCGCCGCTGCCATGATGAAATTCAGAAAATCACTGATTCCTGTGTGGCAAAGGCTGATGAAAAACTGGCGGCCAAAGAAAAGGATATCATGCAGATTTAATTTAATCGGAATGCGGGTCATGACGCCGAAATCGGCGTCATGACCTTTGTCTGTATTTTGGAGTTTATTCCGAAATTAAATTGCGTTTGGACTTTTTGAAAATTAGGCAGTATGCAGCCAGGGCAGCCTGTCTGAAATCGGTAAGCGCTTACGGGCTTCGCATGTCAGAGCAATTAAATCAACTTCCCGCACACATTGCCATTATTATGGACGGCAACGGCCGCTGGGCCCGGTCGCGCGGCCTTTCCCGCAGCCGGGGGCACAGAC
>JAFQMU010000257.1 GCA_017421085.1 Desulfovibrionaceae bacterium
AAATTCTCATTTTGACGCCGGGTATCAAAATCTATAAGCGCATATGAATAGTCCTCGCCCGTCCAGGGGCGGGGTTTATATTCACTGGTTCGCAGTTCTCCGGCCAATGCCTGGAGCAGATTGCTGAAAAACAGGTCAAATTCCTGTATCCAGCCCGCCGCCCAGGGGAAAAGCTCCAGGACATCTGAATTTACGCATAGCGTTTCCAGAAAACGACGATTTTCATCCATGCGCTCCAGAAGACCACCGGCAGCGCCCCCTGCTTCACAAACCAGGAGGATATGCCGTAAAGTCGCACTGTTTTCATCTTCGCCTTCGTCAGCAGTGAAACGCATGAGTTCTTCGCTGTAGTCCTCACCCGGCCACATGCTGAAAGTCCTTTCGTATTGCCTGATTTCAGGATGTTCAGGGTCATTGGACAGCAGGTTTTTCACAGCGTTGTAAAAATTATGGAAGAATATCTGATGCCGCCGGGAAATCGCAGATAAAAAAGCGATAAGCGGATGATTCTGCCCTTTAAAGCAGCGCATCAGATTGTTATTTTCCTCGGGGCATCGGCAAAAGCCTGACGAGCCGCGTAAGGAGCGCCTGCACACCCTCTCAATCCGGGAAAGCAGGCAGCCAGTCAGCTGCTTACGGATTTCGTAATAAGCATCCCTGCGCTCAGGCAGACCTGCCGTTTTTCCGTTTCCGCATACTTGCGGAATAGCCTCCGGCCAGGGGCGGGGGTAAACGCCATAAAAAGGCGGATAGTCCAGCGGCACCCCATCAAACGGATTGGGAATTTCCAGATACCGGATCAGGTCTTGAAGGAAACCGTCCATACGCTTAAGCCAGTACAAAACCTGGCATTGCTTTGGATTAAGCAGATGGGGAGCTTCCCGGACAAGGGTTACAAGCAGTTCCCGGTTTTCATCCAGATGCTTGTAAGCGCCCCGTTCGCAGACCTTGAGTACCGCCTGAACCATGTCTGCTTCATCTTGCGTTTGAGCGGCGGACAGAAGCTCCTCCAGAAAGACTATCCTTTTTTCAGGCCAGGCAACTATCCAGCAGGTGCGCGGCCTCATTAAATCCTGATTGCCCTGTAAAATGAGCAGAAGTTCCCGCATATTCCCAAGATTTTCCCGCAGGCAGTCAAAATCCCGTGCTTGTTCCAGAAGGTTCTTAATCAATTCACTTTTGTTGTTTTCCATTACACAGCTCCTCTCTCCTGAAGCCAGAGCTTGTAGCCTTCGGCTCCATGTTCATTGCAGATCTCCCGGATACGCGCGATGCTCTCCCGGTCGGAAGCTCCCACAAAGGCCAGGGTTTTGCGCCCAAGGGCCAGCTGGATCAGCCGCCTGCCTTTGGGGGTGGTGATGTAATAGTCGCGCTTGGGCGCCGCTTCAGTGATGATGTCTATCTGAGTTGAGTTAAGGCCGAGGGCGGTATAAAACTCGCGCTGGCTGTCATGCCTGGCTTCGTGGTTGGGCAGAATAATCTTTGTCGGGCAGCTTTCCGCCAGCACGTCCATGATTCCGGAGTGTCTTGCGTCAGACAGGCTCTGGGTGGCCAGCACCACAGCGCAGTTGGCCTTGCGCAGCACCTTGAGCCACTCGCGGATTTTTGCCCGGAACACCGGGTGGCCGAGCATAATCCAGGCTTCATCAAGGATGAGCAGGCAGGGCCTGCCATCCAGGGCCTTTTCTATCCGGTGGAAGATATACAGCAGCACCGGCAGGAGAATGCGGTCGCCCATTTCCATCAGCGACTCCACCTCAAAAACCATGAAATCAGATATGCCCAGCGTGTCGGATGAGGCGTCAAGCAAATGCCCCATGGCTCCGCCGGAGGTGTAATAAGTTAAAGCTTCCCTTAAATTTGCGTCCTGGAGCTGCAACACCAGGTCGGTCAGGGAGCGCATATCTTTTGGGTTGGCCGCGAGGGCCTGTAAAGCGGTGAACACCGCGTTTCGCTCACCCGGACTTAAACCCCGGTTCAGCTGCAATTCCGCAATAGCACAAAGCCATTCATGGCACCAGGCGGTCTCGGTTTCGTCAGCGCCCACGCTTTGCAGGGGTGCGAAGGCCAGGGCGTTCGTCTCTCCGATTTCATAGTGCGAGCCGCCGGAAAACTTACAGAGGGGGTACAGGGACATGCCCTTGTCAAAAGCGAAAATCCGGGCGTTTTGATAGCGGCGGAACTGGGCCGCGACAGTGGCCAGCATGGTGGATTTGCCTGCGCCGGTAGGGCCAAAAATCAGGGTGTGGCCAAGATCTCCCACATGCAGGTTGAACCAGACCGGGGTGCTGCCTTCAGTGGTGCAGACCATCAGAGGCGGCGAGCTGGGAGGATAGAACGGACAAGGGCAATGCTCTTCACCCACCCATATAGTGGAGAAAGGCAGTAAATCTGCCAGGTTAAGCGTGTTGATCAGGGGACGGCGCAGGTTGGCGTGGGCATTGCCGGGGTGGGTGCCCAGCCAGGCTTCCACCGCGTTGATTGTTTCAATGCGGCAGCCGAAGCCCATTGTCTGGATTGCCCGGCGCAGCTCCCGCGCCTGATCCTGTAAAAGGTCGGCATCCGCATCAATCAGGACAATATTGGCGGTGTAATAACCGGCCCCCACATAACCGCCCTGCACCTCCAGTTTAGCGTTGTCAGCGTCTTCCGACATGCTCAGGGCATCGCGATTGGGGCGGGCGTTGGGGTTGGGGAAAAACTTATCAAGGAACCGGAAAACCTGCTGCTGCCAGCCCTTACGGTAAAACTCGATTTCCTTTTCCGCATCATACTGGTCTAAGCAGATAAACCGACTGGAAAAACGGTAATCAATGGGCAAAGTGTCCAGAGTTGAAAGCATCATTGGCCAGCTTTCCTGGGGGAGACCGTCAATGGCTACAATTACCACATGACGGTTGCCGAGCATGGGAGCGATGCCGCCGGTGAAATCCTCACTGCACAGGATACTGTCGAGATACATGGGAGTATCCGGCACCCTGACCGGCTGCTGCACGCCGGAAACGCAGAGCTGAAGGTGA
>JAFQMU010000258.1 GCA_017421085.1 Desulfovibrionaceae bacterium
AGGGAACTGGTACCAAAAGTGCGCACGCGGATTTGAAAGGAACGAATGCATGTGGGAGATTCTGCCCCAAAAAGTCTTTGGGCAGGTTAGAAAATTTTTCTCCGAGCAGGAGGAATATGTATATTCCCTCAGTGAACCTGCGCTCTATTCTTCCAGCGGACTTGCCGCACTTGAACCTCTTCTTGATGATATACTCTCAGTTTGTTCCCTTCCCAAAAAGCCTCTTTCAGAACATATCGCCGGAGCAGGGGGAACTTATATCCATGCCAGCAAGCAATGGGAATATCCGTATGCAGTGGCCGCCGTCAATGCAATGGGACGGAACAGGCTCAAAATCGCCGATGTCGGCGGAGGGCGAGGCGCGCTTTCCTGGTATCTGGCCGCCAAAGGGCATGATGTAACAGTTTATGACATCAATTACCTTTGGGATGACGAAGGTGACCCGGATATTGAAAACCGGTTTATCCGTTTTGCCGAGGCAAAAGGGTTCAGAGCAGACTTCGGCTCCGTTTTCAATATTCCTGCGGAAGATAACAGCTTTGATGCGGTCACCTGTATTTCAGTGGTTGAACATATTCCATTCAAGGAATTTGCCCTTAAGGAAATGCTGCGGGTGCTCAAGCCCGGCGGCAGGCTCATCCTTACTTATGATTTGGTACTGGATAATCCTGCAGGCCGTGATCCGCTGCGGGTGGAAATATTTACTCCCCGGTCCATCTGCGAAGCCCTAGCAAAGGTCGGTATTGCGACTGATGCGGTGTATCCCGAGGAGGAGGCGCTGGAAAGTCTGCAGGCCATATCAGCAGACAGGGTGAATATTGCCCCCGACATGACCGTGGGCGGTCTGGTTATCAATAAAATGCAGGCCTGAGCAGCGCGGGAGACCGGCTTCTTTACGTCCTGTCTGGGCGGTAGTGGGAATAAACGCAATGATTTCAATAGGGTTAAGGAGGGACATATGCGCAAGCTGCATTTTATAAACCGGGTTGATCGAGGCAACACAGGCGACTGGACTTGTTCTCCACTCAATTACTTTTTTGAATACTTCAACCAGTTCAATCTGGTGCGTCACGATATGGAATACATAGATTGGAATAATATAAGTCGGGATGATATCGTGATTATAGGAGCAAGCGGCATGCTCTACGTAGCTGCTTCAGTCAACCAGAATATCAACAGATGTATTGAGAAATGTGATACCGTGATTGCCTGGAGCGTTGGGTTTAATACGCATAATCATTTATGGTATCAAGGCAACAATTTTGAAGACATCCCATTTGACCAATTTAAGCTTATCAGCATCCGTGACTTTAATCATCCCTCCGGCCTGGAATATCTGCCCGACCCCACCTGCCTGGCAAAGGAGTTTGACGATATCCCCCCCCCCGATAAGAAGAGAGCTTGGAGTGATTGAACATAATCATCTTCCTATACAATGCGAAGAATTATCCTTAGTAAAAGATAAAATTTCTAATTCTTACAGCATGAAAGAAATCATTGAATATATTGCTGCATCAGAAGCGATTCTTACAAATTCCTATCATATGGCGTATTGGGGAATATTGATGGGAAAGAAAACTGTTGTAGTTGATAAATTCAGCACCAAGTTTGATTATTTCAAATATAAGCCGGAATTTATATCCAGTGAACAGGAAAATAACAGGCGCATCATCAGACAATCTGATTTGGATGAAGCCCTGAAAAATGCACGAATTTATCCGGGCGCCCTGGCTGAAGCCCGGGCCATGAATCTGCGTTTCTTTGAACGGGCAGCTGATATCATCGATAAACAGGGCATAGAAAAAAATAAAAACTGGCAGAGCTTGTATGAGCTGAATCTTCAAGCGCTCTGGTATCCCCAGTCCAGGATTTCTCAAATAGATAACCTGTACAGTCACTATAATGAGCTTTACGCAAAGCTGGAGGAACTCAATTGGGCTGCGCAGATCAGGCGCTCGAGGCTATTCAAAATTGCGAAGAAATTCAGACGGTTTTTGGGATAACGTTCCTGCATTTGCCAGAAATTTACATACCAATTGATGAGGCCCAGATATGCTTGCACAACTTCAGGAACATATCAGACTGTTTGAAGAATTGTCTGTCCAAAATCAAACAGTGCGCGCTGCATGCGGCATAATGGCCGATGCTCTGCGGCGGGGCGGTAAAATTCTGATAGCGGGCAACGGCGGCTCAGCGGCGGACGCTCAGCATTTTGCCGCCGAGCTGGTGGGGCGGTTTCAGAAAAACCGGCGCGCCCTGCCCTGCCTGGCCCTGAACACCGACACCTCCAACCTCACGGCCCTGGGCAACGACTTCGGGTTTGACACGGTGTTTGCCCGTCAGGTGGAGGCGCTTGGCAAGCCCGGCGATGTGTTCATCGGCATTTCCACATCCGGCAATTCTGAAAACATTATCGCAGCGGCAAAAGAGGCCCGCCGGGCCGGGCTGGTCAGTGTGGGGCTTCTGGGGCGCGACGGCGGCAGTCTGGCCGGTCTGGTCGATTATCCGGTCATTGTGCCGCATCAGGTCACCGCCCGTATTCAGGAAGCCCATATCTTCATCCTTCACTACTGGGCAGGCGTGCTGGAGGACACATGCGCGTGAGCAAAACCTCTTTTTTACTTACAGTGGCAGCCCTTCCTTACCCGGCTGCATTGGAGGGCGCATGCGCATAATGGACTTTTCCGCCCTGAGCATTCTGGTGCTGGGGGATGTCATGCTCGATGAATATGTGGCGGCGCAGGTCAGCCGCATTTCCCCGGAAGCTCCGGTGCCGGTGGCGAAAATCCGCAACCAGTGGGTCGTGCCGGGCGGCGCGGCCAACGTGGCCCGCAATCTGGCCCGGCTGGGATGCGGGGTTACCCTGCTCGGCCCGGCCGGTGAGGACGCCGCCGGGGAAACACTGAGCGGACTTTTACAGGATGAGGGCATTACCAACGGGTTGTATTTTTCAAAGCAGGCGACCACCAGCCGGAAAACCCGGATTGTAGCCCAGAACCAGCAGATGCTGCGTCTGGATCAGGAAGAGGCGGTTTCTCTCAGAGATGAGGAATATGCCGCCCTGCTCACTCTGCTTGAGGAGGCCCTGCCAAAACATCAGGCGCTCATCCTCTCCGATTATGGAAAGGGCGCGCTCACCCGCCTGCCCGACGGCCGCTGTCTGGCCGAAGCCGCCATTGACATGTGCCACAGGTTCAACATCCCTGTTCTGGTCGACCCCAAGGGCTCCGACTGGGAACGATACAGGGGAGCCCACTGCGTAACCCCGAACACGCTGGAGTGTTCCCTTGCAGCCGGGTGCGACTGCACGCGGCGTGAAGCGCTGGAACCGGCGGCATCCGGTCTGTGCGCACGTTTTGGCCTGGAACATCTGCTTGTAACCAGAAGCAGCAAGGGCATGGCCCTTTTCTCGGAAGGGAAAATGCCGCTGTATATCAAGGCCAAAGCCAGAGAAGTGGTGGACGTGTCCGGCGCGGGCGATACGGTCATCGCCGTGCTGGCCGCCTGCAGGGCCTGCGGTCTGCCCTGGGCCGAAGCCGCTGAAC
>JAFQMU010000259.1 GCA_017421085.1 Desulfovibrionaceae bacterium
GATACTTTACATCGCCGGTAATCAGAATATCCGCTCCCAGGGCAAGCGCTTCCGGCCAGAGGCTTGAGCCGGAACCAGGGCAGCAGGCTACCCTTTTCACACTCCCGGGGCGCGGCCCGCAGATGCGCACCTGTACCACCGGCATTTTTACAGACAGCAACTGCATAAAGGCATCAAACTGCATTGGTTCAGGCAAATCGCCGCAAAAGCCAAAGCCATAGGGAGAGCCGACCTGCAAAGGTTCAAGCAGACAAACTCCGCTCAGGTTCAACTCATCGGCCAGCCAGCGCACCGGCCCGACGGGCTGAGCATCAAGGCTGGTATGAGCGCTGTAAAGCCATACGCCAGCCTGCATCAGCATGCGCACAATGCAGGCGTAATTTGCATTTTCGTGAAGAAACACCGGCTTGAACAGCAATGGATGATGACAAAGCACAAAGTCTGCCCCGAAAGACAGGGCTTTTTCGAGGTTTGCCACCGACGGGTCAAGAGCAACCGCCAGACATTTAATTTCTTCACGGGTTCCGGGTATCTGGATTCCGGAGTTGTCCCAAGATGCCGCTGCTTCCGGCGGGGCCGTTTCTTCCAACAATTTTATCAGTTCGGGGCACTTCATAAGCAACACTCGTGCCTTTTTACCAAATTAAAAAAATAATTTTTATATTAACAACAAGATGCGGTCAAGAGGGGTGCGCCACTTCAGCTTTCAGAGGAACATGCTCCGCTTTGACAAGGAGACTAAAGCACTGCCTGCTCAGCCATTTGCCTGAAAAAATTGCTTCAAATGAGGCATTCATCCGTACCGGATGGGCTTATATCCGGATAACCATCGCAGCGCAATAAAATTTAAATTTTTATTCCATAGATTGTGATATTTTGTTATCTTGTATATTATAATTTTCTGGAAACCTAATTAACCTGCTGGAGTTATAATGCAGATTCTCATTCCTTTTTATTCGTTATATGGTCATACATATGCCCTGGCTCGAGCGGTTGCATCCGGCGTTGAAAAGGCTGGAGGCGTTCCGAAGCTGAGATTCGCAGAAGAGACCCTGCCCCCTGAAGTGTTGGAAAAGATGAATGCACCGGCTCCAGAAATACGCGGGGCGCAGCTTCCCTCCCCCACCCCTGATGAAATGGCGGCATCAGCCGGTATTATTTTTGGCTGCCCTACCCGTTTTGGGGGCATGCCCGCCCAGATGCGGGCCTTTCTCGACCGCTGCGGGGGCCTCTGGGTCACACGGGCTCTTTCCGGAAAGGTGGGAGGTTCATTTGTTTCCACCAACACTCAGCACGGCGGACAGGAAACAACCCATTTTGCATTTCATACTTTTATGCTTCATCATGATATGCTGATAAGTGGAGCTGGTTTTTCTCACCCTAGCCTGTCTGATATCAAAGAGGTGAACGGCGGAAGCCCCTATGGGGCGGGCGTCATTGCCAGGGAAGGAGTCATGCCGGCTGCCTGCGAGCTAGAACAGGCAGCGATGCTGGGAGAAAAAATTACCTGCATTGCCTTTAAACTTGCACTTTAGATTTGTTCTCCCAGTTATTTTTTGTTGCACGGGCGTCTGCTGCAGGTATTTTCTTAATGCGGGCAGCCCCCGTCTGTGATCTTGTCTTAATAATTTCACCTCATTTAAAGCTATCCTTCCTCTGGACGAACATAAAACGTATCAGGAAAAAATTGAATTTAACCCTTTACATTTTGAGCGCTTTTTAAGTATAGTAACAATTAAGGGATTTTTATTTTTTCTGTATGGGACGAAATCATCAGGCTGCATTGCAGCAGGTTAAGTCGATTAACATAAACAGCGTGCATGACGGGTGAGTTTTACACTCCCCTGCTTTAACAGGTTATGGCGGTGTTCAGCCCAGGTCAGACAGTTGTATACCCGGCGCAGGGCGTAGGTATTATCAAAAGCATAGAAACTCAGGAATTAGCCGGAGTTTCCGCCGAGTTCTATACTGTGCACATCCTCAGCACCGGAATAAATGTGCTTGTTCCGGTAAAAAGTGCGGTAAACGCCGGTTTGCGGAATCTCTGCTCGCAGGAGGAAGCCAGGAAGACCCTGGATAATCTGAAGGACTATCAAAGCGCTCAGGTGCATGCCGGGCAAAACTGGAATCGCCGCCAGCGCGAATATACTGAACGCCTGAAGGAAGGCAAACTCGAAACTGTAGGCGGTGTGCTGAAGGAACTGATTTTAATCAGCTCCCGGAAAGAACTTTCTTTTGGAGAAAAACGTCTGCTTGAGCAGGCCATGAGTCTGGTTGCCGGAGAACTCGCCTGTGTTCTGAATAAGGATGAAGAAGAAATAAAAGAAACAATAAATTCTTTTTACAGCGATTTATTCCCCTCGCCTGCTGAAGAGTGATCAGAGTTGTTTTTTCTGTTCTGACAAGTCCGTCTTGAAGTCTTTTTTGACGGTTTAAGGCGGACTTTGTTGTCAGATGCTCTTAATTTATTAAAATCACATCAGACCAATCAAGTTAATTCTGGTCTGGCTCAGCCAAAGATGAAATTTAAAGCTCAGCACGCTGACAAGGCCCGGCTTGATACTTATTTTCCCAAAGGTATGTGAATTGAACAGCCGCCTTTTCCCCAAGGAATTTTCATCGCAGCGGGATAAGTTTAAATTTTTCTTCATTTATTTAAGAGCGCGCTTCAAAAAAAACAGAAATTAAACCGGCTTTGCCCTTGTAAAAAAAATCTTAATAAGCTAAAAGAATGGAAGCCGGGGCAACTCCCGGCGCCTATATCAAGGGACCAGATATCTTCAATATACAGCTTGACCTTTCCAGAAAATTTCTGGTTTTGGTTTTGCTGCCCGATTCGATTTGTTGCGGCTTCAAGTTTGTAGTCTGACACAGACTGAAAATCCAGACAGATAAACTCACTGATAATGCCTTTTCGTTTTGTCTGCTTTCGCAATCGCCAATATTTCCTGCTCGCTGCCAGGCGTGCGGTTAATCATGACTTAACAAATTAACTTAATACAGGACAGCTATGAATCTTTCTGAGTTGAAAACCAAACCCATGGCCGAACTTATGGAGATGGCCGAAGAATTCAATATTGAAAACTCAAGCTCCATGCGCAAGCAGGAACTGATTTTCGCGCTTCTACAGGAAAACGCTTCTCAAAACGGCGCCATTTTCGGCGATGGAGTGCTGGAAATTCTCCCTGACGGCTTCGGTTTTTTGCGCTCTCCCTTAAGCAGCTACATGCCGGGGCCGGATGATATTTATGTGTCGCCGTCACAAATCCGTCGTTTCAATCTGCGCAAAGGCGATGTAGTGTCGGGGCAGATTCGCCCGCCCAAAGAAGGCGAACGTTATTTTGCCCTGCTCAGAGTTAACGAAATAGGCTATCAACCGCCGGAAACCGCTAAAAACCTGGTACTCTTCGACAACCTCACCCCTGTTTACCCCGACCGCCCCCTGCGCATGGAAAACGGTGCAGAAAACTACTCCAACCGGGTCATAGACCTGCTCTCCCCCATCGGCTGCGGGCAGCGCTGCGTAATCGTGGCTCCGCCCCGCACCGGTAAGACCATGATGCTCCAGGCTATTGCAAATGCCATCAACGCCAATAATCCCGATGTTTTTCTCATTGTCCTGTTGATTGATGAACGTCCGGAAGAAGTTACCGACATGGAACGCACTGTTAAAAATGCCGAAGTGGTGAGCTCAACTTTTGACGAACCGCCCACCCGCCATGTGCAGGTATGCGAAATGGTACTGGAAAAAGCCAAACGCCTGGTGGAGCGCAAAAAAGATGTGGTTATTCTGCTCGACTCCATCACCCGTCTTGGACGGGCCTACAACGCGGTTACCCCCTCATCCGGACGGGTGCTTTCCGGCGGTCTTGACGCCAATGCCCTGCAACGTCCCAAGCGCC
>JAFQMU010000260.1 GCA_017421085.1 Desulfovibrionaceae bacterium
ACCTTCTTCAGCGGCCTTCTGGCCGACCGCTATTCGGCCAAGTGGTGTCTGGTCATTTCATTACTGGCCACCGGTGCCGGCGGCATCTGGCTGCTGATGAAGCCGACTTATTACGGATTTATGGGCCTCTACATGCTTTGGGGCCTCTCCATCACCCTGACCTACAACTCACCTCACTATAAGGCAATCCGCTATGTCGGAAGCGCCAAAAGCCAGGGCAAACTGTTTGGCTCCGTAGGCGGTCTTCGCTTCCTGGTATCCGGCATCTTCGGTATGATTGCAGCGGTCATTTACAGCAACACCATCACCGAAGAATCTACCATTCCCGGTTTTGTAAACGTAGTTATCTTCTTTACCGCTGTTTACTTTGTAATCGCTTTTCTGATTACCGTGCTGTGGAAGAAAGACAAGCCGCTGCCGCCGGAAGAACGTTTTCGTCCTAAAGACGCTATTCCGGTGCTCAAGCATCCGGCGACCTGGTTCATAGGCTTCATTATTTACGGCGTATACGCCATGGGCCGATGTCTGGATATCCTTGCGCCTTACATGAAGGAAACGCTGCAAATCGATCCCAGCACAACCGCATATGTAAACACCATTCGTTCCTACTTCTGCGCTGTCGGTTCCGGCATCATTCTGGGCATTCTGCTTGACCGCACCAAGCACAAAATTCTGTTCTGTCAGGCATTTACGGCCGTTGCAGTTATTTGCTGGGCCTCCATGGCCATGATGCCCACTCAGGGCAGCACCTGGCACATCATCTTCTGCGCCGCTCTGCTCGTTGGGGTAACTGCGCAAATGGGCGCTTACCTTACCGCATTCTCCCTGCTTGAAGGCGCCAATGTTCCCAAAAAGATTACCGGCAGCATCATCGGCGTGGCCATCTCCATCGGGTTCCTGCCTGATATAGTTATCAACTACTTCAGCAACTACCTTGCCAACCTCTACGGCCCGGCAGATGGTTGCGTATACCTGCTGTATATCGGCGCAGGGCACGGTATTTTCGCTATCATCATGTATCAGCTGTTCAAGCATTACCTGAAAAAGCTCAATGCCCGCGCCGCAGCATAAACCTGCCTGCATAAGAAACCGAATCAGGCGCTCCGCCATGGGGCGCCTGATTTTTTGGGCTACTTTAATATACAAAATCGACTGGAAATCCAACTTACCGTAAAATCGAATTTCCAATGTAACACTGTTAATTAATTCAACACAAAAAACAGAACTAATTCAACAGGTTATAAAACATGCAGCCGATGCGAATTAACCTCAATTAACTGGCTGTTGCTTGTTTTATGAAGATTGAACATGTAAGTTTATTTCAACAACGGGTTGAAAAACAACTTCAAATAACCCTTGGCTTAAATACGTTGCTCAGAGTGCAATAAGTTATATATAGTTGCATAGTGCAGGCTAATTTCCCCAAAAGTAAATAAGCTGTGCTTATTTACACAGAGCTCCGGGGTTACATTCCCCTGTTAGTCCCGCCCCGGAGCTCTGCTCCCACAGCAGCGCAAATCAAACTGCTGTACATTCTGGATGAAGATTGACGCATCTCCAATAACTTGCCCTTGAACCAGGGAAGAAATACTAAGCAGTCGATTCTCTTATCCACCATACCCGCCCCCGGTCTGCTCACTGCCTCCTTGTCAGACCGGGGGAATTATAAAAGAACAGCAGAAGCAGAAACTACGCCTGAGCCTCACCAGGCTTGCACAATAATGAGGTTAAAACCTGCGAATAAGTGGTGAGAAAGGGCGGCCCGCAGCATAAATTGCAATTACCCGCCGATATATGAGCCGGAAAAAATCAGAACAACAGATTCCATAAAAAAAGCCGCCGAAAACTCTCGACGGCCCTGAATCAGCAATCAGCGCAACTGAATAAAATTATAAACCCAGAAGCTCCGCATCCTCACTGAGCAATTTCAGAGCTATTTGTCTGGCGTCAATGGCATATTCGCCGTTTTCCACTCTGGCTTTGATGGCAGCCACCTTTTCCGCTCTGCTTTCCGGAGCGGACATGGCTGTGGAGAAAGCTTCGGCATGAAGCCGCGCTTCATCGCTTACGGTGCTGCGGTCTCCGCTGCTGCGGGCCGGCCCGGAGCCGGCGTTCCTGCGCTCCCGTTCCAGTCTGATCTGGTTGTTTCTTTCCGATTGTTCCAACTTGGCGTATGGGTCCAACCCGTATAAGTTTTTAATTTGCATTGCTGATTCCTGCGTATATTTTAAAGCATTGTTTCGTCTACCTTTTCCAGGGTGATACTCCAAAGACGGCTCAACAGCCCGGAAGTTTCACTGGGGTCAATTTTTACCGGCCCGTCCTGAGTTTCCCGATATATTTCAAAGTCCAGCTTTGAAGGAGGGAATTTGAAACTCAGCTTTTCACCCAGCTCATTTTCCAAACTTTTCTTCACGTCCTCTACGACAGGATTGTTGCTCCCGGAGAACAGAAGATTTTCAAATACTTCCTGGGCCACTCTTTCCACCATCAACTGTCTCTTTTGCTCGGGGTCGACTTCTGACGGGCCCAAAAGCTGCATATGGCGCCGAATCCTTCGATCGGCGACAAGCTGCTTGTCATATTGCAACAGCATTTTACGTACGTAAAACGACTTAATAGACACTGTTTATTTCTCCCCTGATTATTTCATCGACAGAGAAAAAAGAAACTTTAGGGTTAAACCAAATTTTTTTAAATGATAATTTCATCTTTAAAATTCGGCTTTCTGCACGCTTAAGAACAAAGCATCATCAACGTATGCACCTTTGCAGCAGCAAAAAATCAGCCAGGGTCAGAGCGCACATAGCCCTAAGCACAGGTATAACCCGCGGAATCGGGCTGAGGTCGTGCCGCCCGCCGATGGCAAGTTCAAGCATTTCTCCTCCCCGGCTCATCATCCGCTGGGGCCGCCCCACAGAGGGTATGGGCTTGATTGCCACTCTGGCGAGCAGAGGCGCGCCGTTGCTTACTCCTCCGAGCATACCGCCCGCCTGATTGCTCTGATAACCGGCTGGGGTCAGAATATCATTATTCTCGCTTCCCATTAGCCGGGCCGCAGCGAACCCGGCCCCGAACTCCACCCCTTTCACTGCGCCCACGCTGAAAAAAGCTGCGCCAAGACGGGCATCTAGCCCGTCAAACACCGGCTCTCCCAGGCCTGCCGGCAGGTTATACGCCTCAATCTGCACTACCCCGCCCAAAGTTTCTCCCAGGGCCCTGGCATCTTCCACTTTCTGCTCCCACACGGCAACAATGCCAGCGTCAGGGGCGCAAAAAGGCCGGGAAGGGGCGTTGGCAGTGTCGCTCAACGGGGCCTTCACCCCGGCGAATTCACAGCAAAAAGCATTTATACTGATGCCGACAGAAGCAAGCAGGGCCTGAGCCACCGCCCCCCCTGCGACTCTGGCCGCGGTTTCTCTGGCGGATGAACGCCCCCCCCCGCGGTGATCGCGCACGCCGAATTTCTGTTCCCAGGAATAGTCGGCGTGTCCGGGGCGAAAAATATCTTTCAGGTGGTCATAGTCGCGGGAATGCTGACTGGTGTTTTCAATAAAAAACCCTATTGGCTGCCCTGTGGTCTTGCCTTGAAAAACGCCTGATAGAATTTTTACCCGGTCGCCCTCTGCCCGCAAGGTGCTGGTGGATTGCCCGGCTCCGCTCTGCCCCGGTCTGCGCCGGTCGAGCTCGGCCTGAATTAAAGCTTCATCCAGCGCGATGCCGGGGGGGCACCCTTCCACCACCCCGCCAATGCCTGCGCCGTGAGATTCACCAAAGCTGGTCAGGCGGAATATTTTTCCAAAACTGTTTCCCGTCATCGAACCCTCCAACTATGCATCATGAACAGCCCTGTCACGGCAGATTTTCAGAAGGTCTTCGCACACGAGCTGCACAGGGCGCTCGGCATCTATAATAAAATGAGCCAGCTCCCGGTAAAGCGGGTCGCGCTCCTGCAAAACCCTGATTATCTCTCTGGCCGGATGCTCGCCGGTCAGGGAAGGACGCCCCCCCAGGTTGACGGAAAGACGCCTCGCCAGCTCATCCCCGCCGGCGCAAAGATATGCAATCAGACCGGTTTTACTCATCAGCTCGCGGTTTTGAGGGCGAACAACTATTCCCCCGCCAGTGGAAACAATCGCCGGCTCAAGGGCTGCTGCCTGCGTCAGCGCCTGACTTTCGGCATCCCTGAAAGCATCCCAGCCCAGTTTTTCAACCGCCTGGGAAATTGACTGCCCCATTATCTCTTCTGCCATCGCATCAGTTTCTGCAAAAGTCCAGCCCAGTTGTGCGGCCAGCATGCCCCCGACCGTGCTTTTTCCTGAACTTCTGGCGCCGATTAAGTACAGCCGCCCATGAAAGAAATTCTGAGACATAAACTCCCACCTGAATATTAAGTCAAGCTGTCGGCCATGAACACAAAACATCATCCTCAACGACAGCTGTTATTATAATTCTTTTCCGGATAAAGGCCAGAAACAATTCAGGCGGCCGAAATGCAGCCTCAAAGACGGCGAGTAAAAAATTCTGCTCATTTCTTGACGGATTGGCTTTACAACCCCGAAAAGCACAGATAAGATAATAGACTTCTATAAAGCATCTTCCCAAGGAGTTATGGGTATGAGCCAATTCCCCCGAATAGACCGTCTGCCGCCTTATGTTTTCGCAACGGTCAATGAGCTGAAAATGAAGCTGCGTCATGAAGGGCATGACATAGTGGATTTCGGTATGGGCAACCCTGATTTGCCTACGCCGTCCCATATTGTCGACAAGCTGGTGGAGGCGGCCCAAAAGCCCGCCAACCACCGCTATTCCATGTCAAGGGGCATTCCGAATCTGCGCAAGGCCATTTGCGACCGCTACAAGCGCCATTATGACGTTGACCTTGACCCCGACACCGAGGCAATCGCCTGCATGGGCGCAAAGGAAGGGCTTGCCCACCTGGCGCTGGCCATGCTTTCACCCGGCGATGTTGTTTTTGTGCCCGACCCGACCTACCCCATCCATGCTGCCGCGGCAACCATTGCCGGAGCTGACGTGCGGCGCATTCCCATCGGACGGGGACGCGACTTTTTTGAGGATCTTCTGTTTGCAGTGGAGCAGACCTGGCCGCAGCCCAAACTCCTGATTATCAGCTACCCGCACAACCCCACCGGGGAAGTGGCCACTGTGGAATTTTTCCAGAAAGTTGTAGACTTCGCCAAAGAACATAAAATCTGGGTGATGCACGATCTTGCCTATGCCGATATTGTATTCGACGGGCATAAGGCGCCCAGCCTGCTCCAGGCCAAAGGCGCCAAAGATATCGGCGTGGAGTTTTACAGCATGTCCAAGAGCTATTCCATGGCGGGGTGGCGCACAGGTTTCTGCGTGGGCAACCGCGATATGATTCACGCGCTGGGCCGCATCAAGAGTTATCTTGACTACGGAATGTTCCAGCCCATCCAGATAGCTGCAACCGTCGCCCTGAACGGAACGGAAGAATGCGTTGAAGATATTTGCGATATCTACCGTCAGCGCCGCGATCTGCTGATCAGCGAACTTAACCGCATCGGCTGGGAAGTGCCTCCGCCGAAAGGCACCATGTTTGTCTGGGCGGAAATTCCCGACCGGTTCAAGCACCTGGGGTCGGTAGAATTCGCCAAGTTGCTGCTCAGGGAAGCGGGAGTAGCGGTGTCGCCCGGGCTCGGCTTCGGCATGGCCGGCGACAAATTTGTGCGCTTTGCATTGATTGAAAACGCCCATCGCACTAAACAGGCGATAAGGGGCATAAAAAAAGTTCTTTCCAAGGTGGACTGACATGAGCAATCTTTCTCCTCTGGTTATAGGGCTCGCCGGTTTCGGCACAGTAGGCAGCGGTCTTGCCGAAGCCCTGCGCCTCAACCATGACCTCATCCGCGCCCGTATCGGCCGGGATGTTCGAATTAAAACCGTGCTGGTGCGCGATTTGAAAAAACCGCGAACTTACGCCCTCCCGGAAGGAGCAACCGTAACCGTAAACCCCGATGAACTGATCAATGATCCGGAAATTGATATTCTGGTTGAGCTGATGGGCGGAAAAGAGCTCGCATTTGATTTGATTTCCGATGCGTTGCGCGCGGGCAAAAATGTAGTAACGGCAAATAAGGCCCTGCTTGCAGAAAAAGGAACGGAGCTGTTCAATCTTGCGGCGGAGAAAAACCTCGGCCTGGCCTTTGAGGCGAGCGTATGCGGTGCCATTCCTATTTTGCAGGTTCTGCGCGAATCGCTGGCCGGAAATAAAATTAACAGCCTGATGGGCATTCTTAACGGCACATCAAACTATATTCTCTCGGAAATGAGCGAAAGGGGTCTGCCGTTTGAAACCGCCCTCAGAGAGGCCCAGGCCAAAGGGTATGCTGAGGCCGATCCCACCTTCGATATTGAAGGCGTGGATGCCGCCCATAAGCTCACCCTGCTGATCCGGATGGCCTTCGGTGTCAACTACCCCTTCAGCAAACTGGGCATTCAGGGCATTTCAGAAGTAAGCACTGAAGACATCGCTTTTGCCCGCGAACTGGGCTATAGGATTAAACTGCTCGGGCAGGCCCGCTGGGTTGATGGAAAAATTGAAGCGGGCGTATACCCTACGCTGGTATCTAAAAACATGCAGATTGCCGGTACTGACGGCGTATTTAACGCTGTGCATGTGGAAGCCAATGCAGCCGGCCCCGTGTTCATGCACGGGCGCGGAGCCGGGGGCCTGGCCACCGCTTCGGCAGTGCTGGGCGATATTCTGGAAATCGCCCGCTGCGGCAAGCCCAATAATACCGGATTTGTGAATCAGTATCTCCCTGCTGCCGAAATCATGCCCTCAGATGAGTCCATCAGTCAGCACTACCTGCACCTGATGGTCAATGACAAACCGGGAGTTCTGCGCGATCTGGCAGGCGCTCTGGCCGAACAGGGAGTTAGCGTGGCTCAGGCTATTCAGAAAGAACAGGGGCAGTCGCATGTGCCCATTGTCTTCCTTACGCATGAGGCCCCTGCAAAAGCAATCAACAATGCGCTCGCCCTGATGCAGGCCAAAAGCCTCCTTGGGCATAAACCGGTTCACTACAGGGTGCTGAAATAGCCGGAAGGGAAGTATCGCCTCTACCGGCTGTATTCGCTGATATTCAGCGCATAATCATTGAGTTGCGCTGTAAAACCAGGATACAAGGGGAGAGCCTGCTTTATACATCAGGCTCTCCCCCCTCTTAAAAATTAATTCTGTGTTCTTTTCCGACACATCCGCAGCGCAGGTTGAGGAAAGACTTTTTAAGGATTAAATCGTGGGTTGAGCCTTGAAAGTTGCATTGGTACATTTCTGGCTTTTGGGCATGCGGGGAGGCGAGCAGGTGCTCGAAGCCTTTTGCCGCATGTTCCCCCAGGCGGACATTTTCACGCATGTGTATGATCCTGACAAAGTGTCTGAAACTATCCGCCGCCATAAGGTGCATACCACCTTCATCAATCGCCTTCCCGGCGCAAGAAAACGTTATCAGTCCTATTTCCCGCTGATGCCTGCGGCCCTGGATCAACTTGACCTGTCAGGATATGATCTGGTCATTTCAAGTGAGTCAGGCCCTGCCAAAGGGGTGGTGACCGCCCCCGATGCAGTGCATATCTGTTATTGCCACACCCCCATGCGTTATGTGTGGGATATGCACCATGAATACACGCGCGGCATGGGCAGATTAAAACGTTTCCTGGCGGCTCCGCTTTTGCAGTATCTGCGCTGCTGGGACAGAGCCATGGCCCTCGACCCCGATGTAATTGTGGCTAACTCCGGATTCATCGCCCAGAGAGTGAAAAAATGTTGGGGACGCGATGCCCTGGTGGTAAACCCGCCTGTAAACGTAAATTTTTTCGCACGGAGGGAAAGCGTTCCCAAAGAAGATTTTTACCTGTTTTTTGGGGAACTTGTGCCCTATAAGCGGGCAGACCTTGCCGTCAGGGCATTTTCGCGCCCAGGGCAGACCCGCAGACTGGCAGTGGTGGGAAAAGGCCAACAGTTTGATTATCTTAAGAGCATAGCCGGTCCCCAGGTTTCTCTGCTGGGCAAGCTGTCCCATGCTGAAGTTAAAAGGTATTTGAGCCGGGCCCGCGCACTGATATTCCCCGGCCTGGAAGATTTCGGAATCATCCCGGTAGAGGCCCTGGCTTCAGGAACCCCGGTCATTGCCTACGGCCGGGGCGGGATATTGGATACGGTTAAGGATGGACAAAGTGGTGTATTTTTCAGTAAGCAAACAGAAGAAGATCTGCTTGAAGCCGTTGCCCGCTTTGAAGAGCAGGAAAACAACTTTGACGCTTCCCGTCTGGCTTCTGAGGCCCAGCGATTCTCGGAAGAACGCTTCATCAGGGAAATGCGGGAAATCATCGGCCAGGCCTTCGCTCAAAAGAACCGTTTGAACCCCTTTACCCTTGAGCCCTGACGTTTATAACTTTAACGCGCTCAAGACCAAGTGATTAACCAGACAAACAAGAACAGCGGACACTGAACAAGCGAAATAGCCGGATTACATTCGGATCAGGTCTGCATAACATGAAGTTAATACATCAATGAAGCTATTTTCAGTCTTTTTCATCTGCGCTCTTGCCCTGCTCCCGGTTACCGGTTTTGCTGAACCAATGCCCAAGGAACATTTCATTATCCAATATGTTGAACCCGGACCGGAAGCCGCCGCCACGCCTGAAGAAATTCAAGCATGGATGAATACATCTGAAGAATTTGCAGATACAGAAAAGGAAATGCGCCGGACTTATGAAGAGACTTTGAAGGATTTTGGAACCGGTGGGCAAAGCTGGTTGGAAATGAACCAGGCCGACTGGGCCAAAAGACGTCTGCTAGACGCATTTGAACAACATGCCCCAAAAGGCGGGCCGGCCTATCTGGAGTTCATGAGCAGAGAGGCCGAAAAACGTGCAGACTGGCTGGAAAAGCTGGCTGAAAAGGGCAAAGTGGTGTTTACCCACAATTACCTTTACCGGCAGCCCGGCTATGAAGGAATGATTATTCTCTATTACCGCGACCGCGGAATGGAATATGAACTTTACACCAGAAATCTTGACAGCGGGGCAATCTGCGAAGGCAGCGGAGAAGCTCCCTCCAGCGGGGGGAAAGCCCAATATGAAAACATCACCATCGAATTTGTAAACCTGGGCAAGGGTTTGAAAGCGACTTCCTCCTCTGAAACGTCCCTCTGCGAAGAAGGCGGACGTTTTGCGGGCAACTATGAGCTGACCAAATAATCCGGCGGCCCTGCCGATGGACTGGGATTGCAGACGATTGAACTCAACCGGAAATTTCAAATGTGCAGTTGCCTCTGAACTTCAAAATAGATTCAGAAATAAATTTTTTATTACACCTGAAATTTTAAGTCTGGCTACGCTTGATTGAAACAGGCGTATTTTAATCAGAGCTGCCTTATCAAAATAATTTTATTCTCCGTTGCCATACGGAAGGGATGACCCCCAACTCATGGCGAACTGCACAAGCGGCTGTCAAGTTAATCAGTTTACCTGACGAAGAATTGTTCAACGACATTACCCCCGAACATTAATCTTTGCGATATGCTCCTCAGGCCCGACGAGGGCTGTTTGCAAAGAGAGCGTTGCTCTTACTGCCATTTGAGCGGCGTTTTATTCCGCAATTCAGGCAAACAGCCGGGTTGATTCACGCCATTGCTAAGACAGTTAAAATGCTCTATAGTTCCGGCATGCGTTTTTACGTATTGGCAATCTGCTTCATATTATCCGTTTTGACGGGATGCTCGGCCAAACAGGAGCCGCTTCTGCTTGCAGACCCCCTTGCTGCAGGCAGACAGACAGAGCAGGCCGCCGAAGCTCTTCTCGCATCTGATGCCGAAGGGCAGATTCCCGCCCCGGAGCTTCCGCCTGCTCTTGTTCAGGCTGCTGAGGCCTACACCGAATTTCAAGACGCCCATGTAAGCAAAGCTCCCCTGCACTACAGGGTAGTCTGCCATTCTCCCGATGCGCCAGATC
>JAFQMU010000261.1 GCA_017421085.1 Desulfovibrionaceae bacterium
CGGCAAACAGGTAATGGAAATCGAAGTCATCCAGATTGTTCTGCGCCGGAGGGGGCTCGACGCTTCCGTTCTCGAGCTGATTGACCGGGAAATACCCTATCACCTCGTTTTTCTGCTGCAATTTCAGGCTGAATTTCAGGCGTATATCGGTTATAAGGAAGCCTCGGGCGGCAAATCGGCCTTTAAACTCAACGCCTGCTACTGCACCCCCTGGCTGCCCTGGGCGGAGCTGCCCCTCTCGTTGCAGGGGCTGAACATGGACGCAATCTATGAAAACTTCATCCGGCAGATTGCCGGCGAAAGCCTCGCCCCTCCCGGCCATGAACCGGAAAGCCTGCAGGAGGCCGTGGAGCGCGACCGGCAGCGTCAGGCCCTGCTCAGGCAAATTGCCGCGCTGGAAAAAAAGCTGCATCAGGAAAAACAGTTCAACAGGCAGGTGGAGCTGAACGCCCGGCTGAAAAAGCTCCGCTCCGAACTGGAAACTTTATAACGGCGGTTATCCCCCGCTGAACCACGAGGCCCCTATGGATAAAATGCGTATGGAAAGCCCGGATTTACTTCAGATCAGGCTTGAAAAACTGGCTGAGCTTTTTCCTGAGGCGATTACCGAAACCCGCGGCCAGGACGGCGGGTTGAAAAAGACGGTTAATTTTGACCTGCTCCGCGAGATATTGACGGGCGAGGAGGCTGTGGGAGACGAAGCCTACGAATTTACCTGGGTGGGCAAGCGTGAAGCCCGGCGCGAAGCCGCCCGCCCCATCCGCAAAACCCTGCGCCCCTGCCCCGAAGAAAGCAAAAACTGGGACAGCACGGAGAACCTGTATATTGAAGGCGATAATTTGGACGTGCTTAAGCTCTTGCAGGAAAGCTATCTCGGCAGGGTCAAGATGATTTACATTGACCCGCCCTACAACACCGCAAAAGATTTCATCTATAACGACAAACTCACCCAGAGCCGGAAAGAATACGCTGAAGCATCCGGGCATACTGATGAAAACGGCAATAATCTGGTCCAAAATACGGAAAACAACGCCCGCTTCCATTCCGACTGGTGCTCCATGATTTACCCCCGCCTGCTGCTGGCCAGAAGCCTGCTCAGCGAGGACGGGGTTATTTTTATTTCCATTGATGACAATGAAGTTGCCCAGTTGAGAAAAATTTGTGATGAAGTGTTTGGGGAAAAAAATTTTATTGGATCAATATTATGGAAAAAGAAAACAAACGGTAATAACATGGGATTGATTCCACCAGTACATGATTATATACTTTCGTATGCTAAAAGCATAGTAAATATTGATGAACTTGGATATGATGTAACAGAAGAATTTATCTCAAAGACATATTCCAATCCTGATAGTGATCCGCGTGGGCCGTGGACTACGATGGATTTGTCAGCAAACCATAAGGGTCCTTATTTTGGCATTGAAAATGTTGAAACAGGAGAAATATTCTTTCCACCAAATGGACGTTATTGGGTATTCAATGAACAAGAAGTGCAAAAAAGAATACAGGATGGCCGAATAATTTTTGGAAAATTGGGGAAAAGCAGGCCTGTTCAAAAAGTATTTGCTTCAGAAAGACTGGAAAGTAAAATACGAGCTGAATCTTGGTGGGATAAGCATGGGATGAATGAAGATGCTACAGATGAGTGTAAAGAATTGTTACAACAGTCAAAACTCTTTACACATCCCAATCCTTCATAATTAATGTATCATCTGACAAAAATTTCAACCAGTTTAGCTCATTTTGATATCATTCTCGACTTTTTCTCCGGTTCCGCCAGCACAGCCCACGCGGTCATGCAGTTGAATGCGGAAGACGGGGGCAACCGCCGTTTCATCATGGTGCAGTTGCCGGAACCCTGCCCGCCTGAGTCTGAAGCCTTCAAGGCCGGATACAAAAATATCTGCGAAATCGGCAAGGAACGCATCCGCCGGGCCGGGGAAAAAATCCGGGCGGAGCAGGCGGCCCGGCTGGACGGGCATGTGCCGGACATCGGCTTCCGGGCGTTCAAAATCGACAGCAGCAACATGAAAGACGTATACTACAGCGCGGGCGAATATGAGCAGGGCGACCTGCAGGATTTAATCAGCAACATCAAGGACGGCCGCACGGACATGGACTTGCTTTACGGCTGCCTGCTGGAGTGGGGGCTGGAGCTGTCGCTGCCCCACACAAGTGAAGAAATCGGCGGGGCGACTGTGCATTTTTATAACGGCACAGACCTTGCGGCCTGCTTTGCAAACAATGTGTCTGAGGAAACCGTGCGGGAAATTGCCCGCCGCCAGCCCCTGCGGGCGGTTTTCCGCGACAGC